>JBAQHA010000095.1:0-3666 GCA_049288075.1 Oricola sp. | reverse complement strand
GCGATCATCGAGACTGCGGTGCGCCTGACGGCCAGGGAGGGCGCGTGATGCTGGCGGCCCGACGCATGGACGATCCGATCGCCGGCAAGACGGCGATCATCCGGGTCAGCCTCGATGGCGGCATAAGCCACACGGCCATACCGCTGATCAACAGGCTGGCGGATGCCGGGGCGCGTGTCGTCGTCGTCGCCGGGCTAGGCAATCCGGCCGGTGATATCAACCCGACCCTGAGCCTTCGCCCGCTCACCGCGATGCTGGAAGAGATGACCGGCAAGAAGGTGACCTTCGTCGCCGAAAGCGTCGGCTCCGGCGCGGAAGCGGGGCTCGCACTCGTGCCCTTCGGCGAGATCGCGCTGATGGAAAACCTGCGCTTCCATTCCGACGAGCGCCGCCGCGAGAAGGTGTTCGCGATGCGCCTGTCGGTGCTCGGCGACTACTTCATCGACGCGGGCGACCCGCCGAACAACAAGCAAGGCTGGCAGGCCCAGCTGAAGAAGATCCTGCCGGAACCCGACTTTTCGGCGGCTTGAAACCAACCAGAGAGGAGCTCGAAAATGGCCCGTATCACCCTTCGCCAATTGCTCGACCACGCCGCCGAACACTCCTACGGGGTGCCCGCATTCAACATCAACAACATGGAACAGGGGCTCGCCATCATGGAGGCCGCCAAGGCCTGCGATGCGCCGGTGATCATCCAGGCGTCACGCGGCGCGCGCTCCTACGCCAACGACATCATGCTGGCCCGCATGATCGACGCGCTGGCTGAAATCTATCCCGATATCCCCGTCTGCATGCACCAGGACCACGGCAATGACGAAGCGACCTGCATGACGGCGATCCGCCACGGCTTCACCTCGGTGATGATGGACGGTTCGCTGGAAGCCGATGCAAAGACGCCGGCTTCTTACGAATACAATGTCGAGATCACCGAGCGTGTGGCGCGCATGGCCCATTGGGTCGGCGCATCGGTCGAGGGCGAACTCGGCGTGCTCGGCTCGCTGGAATCGGGCGAGGGCGAGGCCGAGGACGGCCATGGCGCCGTCGGCAAGCTGAGCCACGACCAGCTACTGACCGACCCGGACCAGGCGGTGGACTTCGTCACCCGCACCAGGGTCGACGCGCTGGCGATCGCCTGCGGCACGTCGCATGGCGCCTACAAGTTCACCCGCAAGCCGACCGGCGACATCCTCGCCATGCGCGTGATCGAGGAGATCCACCGCAAGCTGCCGAACACGCACCTGGTGATGCACGGCTCGTCGTCGGTGCCGCAGGAACTACAGGACATCATCAACGAGTTCGGCGGCGCGATGCCGCAGACTTTCGGCGTGCCCGTCGAGGAGATCGTGCGCGGCATCAAGCACGGCGTGCGTAAGGTTAATATCGACACCGATTGCCGAATGGCCATGACCGGCCAGTTCCGCAGGATCGCGAAGGAGAACCCTGCGGAATTCGATCCGCGCAAGTTTCTCAAGCCGGCAATGGACGCAATGCGCGATCTTTGCCGCGCCCGCTTCGAGGCCTTCGGAACCGCTGGCCACGCGTCGAAGATCAAGGTCATCCCGATGGACGAGATGGCCAAGCGCTATGCCGCCGGCAAGCTCGATCCCCAGACGGCGGCCGCCAAGGCCGCATGACCCCCAGCCTAGACCCTACGAAAGGAAAACGACCATGGACCAGTCCGGACGTTACGCAAATCTCAAGCTCAGGGAATCGGACCTGATCGCCAACGGCGACCACATCCTCGTCGCTTACATCATGAAGCCGAAGGCCGGATACGGCTATTTGGAAACAGCCGCGCATTTCGCGGCGGAATCCTCCACCGGTACCAATGTGGACGTCTCGACAACAGACGATTTCACGCGCGGCGTCGATGCGCTCGTCTACGAGATCGACGAAGCCAAGGAACTGATGAAGATCGCCTATCCGAACGAACTTTTCGATCGCAACATCACCGACGGGCGGGCGATGATCTGCTCCTTCCTGACGCTCGCCATCGGCAACAACCAGGGCATGGGCGACGTCGAATACGCCAAGATGCACGATTTCTGGGTGCCGCCGGCGATGCTGCGCCTGTTCGACGGGCCGTCGACGACGATCAGCGATCTCTGGCGGGTGCTCGGGCGTCCGCATGTCGATGGCGGCTTCATCGTGGGCACGATCATCAAGCCGAAGCTCGGCCTGCGTCCGCAGCCATTCGCCGACGCCTGCTACGATTTCTGGCTCGGCGGCGACTTCATCAAGAACGACGAACCGCAGGGCAACCAGTTGTTCTCGCCGCTCAAGGAAACGATCCCGCTCGTCGCCGACGCTATGAAGCGCGCCCAGGACAAGACCGGCGAAGCCAAGCTGTTCTCGGCCAACATCACCGCCGACGATCATTACGAGATGCTGGCGCGTGGCGAATTCATTCTCGAGACCTTCGGGGAGAACGCCGATCACGTCGCGTTTCTGGTCGATGGCTACGTTACCGGGCCGGCGGCCATCACAACGGCGCGGCGCAATTTCCCCAAGCAGTATCTGCACTATCATCGCGCCGGCCACGGCGCAGTGACATCGCCGCAGTCGATGCGCGGTTACACCGCCTTCGTGCTGTCGAAGATGGCGCGCATGCAGGGCGCTTCGGGCATTCACACCGGCACGATGAGTTTCGGCAAGATGGAAGGCGAGGCCGCCGACAAGCTGATGGCCTACATGATCACCGACGACAGCGCCGACGGTCCCTACTTCCACCAGGAATGGGCCGGAATGAACCCGACCACGCCGATCATATCCGGCGGCATGAACGCGCTGCGGATGCCGGGGTTCTTCGCCAATCTCGGCCATTCGAACCTGATCATGACGGCCGGCGGCGGGGCGTTCGGACATATCGACGGCGCGGCCGCGGGCGCAACTTCGCTGCGGCAGGCGGAACAATGCTGGAAAGAGGGCGCCGATCCGGTGCAGTTCGCCAAGGACCACTACGAGTTCGCCCGCGCATTCCAGAGTTTCCCGGGCGATGCCGACAAGCTCTATCCGGGCTGGCGCGAAGCGCTGAGGATCAACTCGGCAGCCTGATCCGGGGTCGCAATAGTGTTTTCCGCCGTCTACAATGGCGGCGGAAAACTTTCTCGAAATCAGGGAATCACCATGAGCGGCACACTTATCGCTCCGTCCGTGCTATCGGCGGATTTCTCCAAACTCGGCGATGAAATCGAGGCCATCGTCCGCGCCGGCGCGGATTGGATTCATCTCGATGTCATGGACGGCCACTATGTTCCGAACATCACGTTCGGGCCGCCGATCATCAAGGCGGTGCGCAACCGGACCGACAAGGTGTTCGACTGCCACCTGATGATCGAGCCGTGCGATCCGTTCCTGGAGGCCTTCGCAGATGCGGGTTGCGACATCATCACTGTCCACGCCGAGGCGACGAAGCACCTCGACCGGTCGCTGCAGGCGATCCGCAATCTCGGCAAGAAGGCGGGCGTGTCGCTCAATCCATCGACGCCGGAGAACGTGATCGAATACGTCCTCGACCGGCTCGATCTCGTACTGCTGATGACGGTCAACCCGGGTTTCGGCGGCCAGGCCTTCATCCCGTCGGTGATCGAGAAAACCGCGAAGATCAAGGCGATGATCGGCGACCGGCCGATCGACATTGAGATCGACGGCGGCGTGACGCCGGAG
>JBAQHA010000094.1:0-10681 GCA_049288075.1 Oricola sp. | reverse complement strand
CCTTAGAAGCGGTCAAACTCCTTTAGCCGACAAAAGAATCCGTCTGATTTTTATCAAAATAAACAATGGTTTAGATGGTAGCGGAGGAGGGACTTGAACCCCCGACACGCGGATTATGATTCCGCTGCTCTAACCAACTGAGCTACTCCGCCAGAACCGCAGGGCTGCTGCCTGTCAGGTCGCGGGGATATAAGGTGCGGGTATTCCGGCTGTCAAGCGTCGAGGCGCCGCTTCGCGCCTTGTTTTGGCGCGCCAAACGCGCTTTAAGGCGCGCGCGACTTCCAACGGATTTCCGGACAGCATCATGACCCATCCATCAGGCCTCCGACTCGCCGTGATCGGCTGCGGTTACTGGGGCGCGAACCATGTGCGCACGCTGGGCGAAATGGGCGTCCTGCATGCGGTCTCCGACATCAATATCGAACGCGCCGAAACGCTCGCCCAGCCCTTCGGCGCGAAGGCCTGCAGGCCGGACGACGTTTTCGCCGATCCGCAGGTCGATGCGGTGGTGCTGGCGCTGCCGGCGCATGTGCATGCCGAGTTCGCCCTGCGCGCGATCGCCGACGGCAAGCATGTGTTCGTCGAAAAACCGCTGGCGCTGTCGTCGGTCGACGGAGCGCATGTGGTCGACGAAGCGGCGACGGCCGGCCGGGTGCTGATGACCGGCCATATCCTGCGTTTTCACAATGCCTTCGTCGCGCTGGCGGAACGGATCGCCGCCGGCGATCTCGGCGAAATTCGCTACGTGCAGAGCCACCGGCTCGGCTTCGGCAAGTTCCACGCCCGTTTCGACGCGCTGTGGGACCTCGCGCCGCACGACCTGTCGCTGATCCTGACGCTCGCGGGCGGCGAGCCCGAGCGCGTGCATGGCGTTCATCGCGGCGTATCGATCGGCACGACGGATCTTGCCCATGTGCATCTCGATTTCGCCGGCGGCCTCGGCGCGCATGTGCATGTGTCGCGCCACAGTCCCTATCGCGAGCGCCGTTTCACGGTGATCGGGTCGGAGGGCATGGCGGTGTGGGACGATCTCGCCGACTGGCCGCGGAAACTGGCGCTGCATCGCCATTCGATCGATCCGAAAGGCACGAACTGGGACTTCTCGCTTTCCGAGCCGGACTATGCGCCGCTGCAGCCGAACATGGCGTTGACCGACGAGCTGGCTCATTTCATCGATTGCATCGTGACGGGAGCGACGCCCGCGACAGACGGCCGCCAGGGCGTCGCGGTCTTGCGCATCCTGGAAAAGGCCGGAAGATAGCGCTGTCGCGTTCACCGGACGTTACAGCGCCGAGCAGGGTTTGATACGGCCCTGACTTTACGCCGGACACGCGCCGGGTTATGCGGCAAACAAGGGCAAGAGGATGCTGCGCCGCGAAACAGGCCGCTGCGCGAATATCTGGGGTGACAATGCAATTCATCGATCTCGGCGCGCAGCGCGCGCGCATTGAGGATAAGATACAGTCCGCAATCAATACGGTCGTCTCAAGCGGCGCCTATATTCTCGGTCCGCAGGTGGCCGAATTCGAGCGTCAGCTCGCGGACTATGTCGGCGTCAAGCATGTGGTCGGCTGCGCAAGCGGCACCGACGCGCTGCTGATCCCGCTGATGGCCCAGGGCATCGGCCGAGGTGACGCGGTGTTCGTGCCGAGCTTCACCTTCGCCGCGACAGCCGAAGTGGTCGCGCTCGCCGGCGCCGAGCCGGTATTCGTCGATATCGATCCGGACACCTACAACATGGATCCGCAGTCGCTGACGGAAGCGATCGCAATGATCGAGGCCGAGGGCCGGCTGAAGCCGCGCGCGGTCATCCCGGTCGACCTGTTCGGCCTTGCCGCGAATTATGTCGCCATCAACAAGATCGCCGCCAGGCATGGCTTGCTGGTGATCTCGGACGCCGCGCAGGCGATCGGCGGCGAAGCGGACAACAAGCGCTGCGGCTCCTTCGGCGATGTCGCCGCGACCAGCTTCTATCCGGCCAAGCCGCTCGGCTGCTACGGCGACGGCGGCGCGGTGATGACCGACGACGGCGATCTCGCCGAGATCATGCGGTCGGTCGCCTTCCACGGCAAGGGCACGAGCCAGTACGACAATGTGCGCATCGGCCTCACGTCGCGCCTCGACACGATCCAGGCAGCGATCCTGATCGAGAAGCTCGCAATCCTCGAGGACGAGATGGAAGCCCGCCAACGCGTCGCGGCGCGATACCATGCCGGGCTTTCCGACATGGTCAAGGCGGCGTCGAACCCGGCCGGCATGCGGTCGGCCTGGGCGCAATACGCGATCGAGTTGCCGGAGCGCGACCAGTTGCAGGCGCATCTGAAGTCGCAGGGCATTCCGTCGGTGATCTATTATGTGAAGCCGCTGCACCAGCAGGTGGCCTATGATCGCTACCCGGTCGCGCCGGGCGGGTTGCCCGTCACGGAAGAGAAGCCGAAGACGATCCTCTGCCTGCCAATGCACGCCTACCTGTCGGAAGATGACCAGGACCGCGTGATCGGCGAGATTCGCTCCTTCGTCATGGCAAGCCCGGAAAGAATGGCTGCCGCCGAATAGGGCTCAGCCCGCCTCCGCCATCAGGACATCGAGCCGGGCGAGCATCAGCTCGGCTTCGGCCGCCCGTTCGGTGCGGTCGATGAAGCCGCCGCCGAGGACACGGGCGCCTTCACCTTCGCCGTTATAGAGTACGCATGCCTGGCCGGTCGCGATGCCGCCATCGCCGTCGGTCAGTTCCACACGGACGTTGTTGCCGGAGGCGAACAGGCGCGCAGGCGCCGGCGGGCGCGTCGATCGCACGCGGGCCAACACGTCGAGGCCATCCGGTGCGATCGCGTCGAGCGGTTCGTCGCCAAGCCAGTTCATGTCTCGCAAGTGGAGGATGCGCGTGTCGAGCACCTCGCGCGGGCCGACGATGACGCGGTGGGTGCGCGCGTCCAGCTTGACGACATAGAGCGGCTCGCCCGTCGCGACGCCGAGTCCCTTCCTCTGGCCGACGGTGAAATGCAGGATGCCGTCGTGGCTGCCAAGCACGCGGCCGTCGATGTGGACGATCTCGCCTGCAAGCGCCGCGTTCGGGCGCAATCTGGTGATGACGTCGGCATAATTGCCGTTCGGCACGAAGCAGATGTCCTGGCTGTCGGGCTTGTCGGCGACGAGGAGGCCCATGCCCGCGGCGAGTTCGCGGGTCTGGCTCTTGGTCAGTTCGCCGAGCGGGAAGCGCAGGAAATCGACCTGATCCTGCGTCGTGGCGAACAGGAAATAGCTCTGGTCGCGGTCTGCGTCCGCCGGGCGGAAGAGGGCGCGATGCGCGCCATGGGCGCGCGAACGGATGTAATGGCCGGTCGCCAGCACGTCCGCGTCGAGTTCGCGGGCGGTCTTGAGCAGGTCGGCGAACTTCACCGTCTGGTTGCAGGCGACGCAGGGAATCGGTGTTTCGCCGGCGAGATAGGAATCGGCGAAATCGTCGATGACCGCCTCGCGGAACCGGCTCTCGTAATCGAGCACGTAATGCGGAATGCCGAGCGTCTCGCAGACGCGGCGGGCGTCGTCGATGTCCTGGCCGGCGCAGCACGAGCCGGTCCTGCGAACCGCGTCGCCGTGATCATAGAGCTGGAGCGTGATGCCGATGACATCGTAGCCTTCCGCGTGCAGCATGCCGGCGACCACGGACGAATCGACGCCGCCCGACATGGCGACGACGACGCGGGTATCCTTTGGCGGCTTGGCGATATCGAGCGAGTTCATGGCGAAAGTCTTGGCGTTTCGAGCCGTGCATATAGCGGCGATGCAGGCATTATTCCAGCAAAAGGGAGGCAGGGGCCCGGTTCCAAGCCTTACCAAATGCCTACCGGGGCTTTAGGTGTTTTTTAAAGCTGTGGCCGTAATGTGGCATCGTTAATGGTCTTTGAGTGTGTAGTGAGTGCAATGACCGACCAGATTCGACCGCGCGTCAAATATGTGATCGGGCCCGATGGTAGCCCTTTGACGATCAACGATTTGCCGCCGGCATCAACACGGCGCTGGGTGATCCGGCGCAAGGCCGAGGTGGTCGCTGCCGTTCGCGGCGGGCTGCTGAGCCTTGAAGAAGCATGTCAGCGTTATGCGCTGACAGTTGAAGTGTATCTTTCCTGGCAGGCGTCGATCGACGAGCATGGCCTTGCCGGCCTGCGCACGACGCGCATCCAGCAATACCGGCATTGATCGCGGCGCCTCGCGGGAGGTGCACGCTTATCGGAAAATCATCGACACGGCGCCCGAAAGGGCGCCGTGTCGTGTCTGTGTATCAGCGCAGCAGCCGGGTCGCGATCGCGGCGGAGGCGACGGATACGGCATAAAACCACAATCCCGGCTGGGTGAATGCGTCGGCGAGACCGGAGGTCTTGGCGGCAAAGATCACCAATGCGACCAGCAAGACATCCATCATCGACCATTTCGACACGGCGCCGAGAAGGCGATGCATGCGCTCCCGCGCGGCCGGGTCCCCGTCGCTGCTGGCGAGCACCGCATGGGCGGCGAGGATCTTGGCGGCAGGAAAGACAATGGAAAACAGGGCGACGACGGCGGCAAGAAGCGCGTCGCCGGATCTCCAGAGTTCGCTGACGATTTGCATCAGCGACGGCGTGCTGGTGAAGAAAACCAGTCGCTCGAAGCTCAGGAGCGGTTGTGTGATCCCCAGCGCAAAGCCGAAGGCGGAGATCGCAAGCAGGAGGGCGGTGACGGTGCGCATTGGGCGCAGGTAATCGGCCGCGCGCGACAAAGCAAGCGCGCGGAATCGCCGGTCAGGCGGGAATTGTCAGCCGATCATCGCCTTGCGATGTTCGCTTTCGTCCTCGTTGCGGGCTTCGCGGACTTCAAGGCGCTCGGCCTTCTGCAGTTCGCCCTCGGCGTCGAGCAGTTCGGCTTCGGCGGATTCCTTCTGCTGTTTCAGGTCGCGGATCGATGTCGCGAGATTGTCGCGGCGCGTGCGCGCGGCCTTGGCGAAGGTCGGGTAGGCGAAGTGGTTCTGGTCGGTGATGCCGGATTTCTTTTCTTCGGCGACGATCTGGGCGTCCAGTTCGCTCGCCATGCGTTCGAACTCGGCGATCATTCCTTCGAGCTGCATTACCTGGCGGTGCTTCTCCGCTACCTTGAATTGACGGAGGCGGATCATATTGTCCCTTGGCTTCATACTCAAAACTCCCAGAACCAAAATCACAAGCAGCCACTCAAACAAGGCTAGCGCCCTTGGACGAATTGCATCTCATGGCGCCGAAACCGGCGTTTGGTAACACTTCGTTTACGTCCTCCGTTAATGATAGGCCGTAACCTTTAAGGCAGAGTAAACCCAAACCGCTATCCGGGGCTAAAGTTTGGTGAGTCATTTGAATCGCTTACCGCTGTTTCTTCAGACGGAGATTCCGATTCTGCGGATGGAAAAGCGTCGCGATTCCATATGCCTGAGGGAATGGATTAATAAGAAATGAAGTCTTGTGGAACCGGAATATGTTTTGTTAACCATTCCATGTCAGCGTTGGCGCGGGCAATTTGATTCTGCCCCGCGATTGAACGGACGGGGATCGCCGGGCGCGGGAAAAGGGGAAAGAAATGCGAGTTTTGCTTATCGAAGATGATAGCGCGATCGCACAGAGCATCGAGCTGATGCTCAAGTCCGAAAGCTTCAACGTCTATTCTACCGACCTCGGAGAAGAAGGCGTCGATCTCGGAAAGCTCTACGATTACGACATCATTCTCCTGGATCTGAATCTTCCCGACATGTCGGGCTATGAAGTGCTCCGGACGCTGCGCCTGTCGAAGATCAAGACGCCGATCCTGATCCTTTCCGGCATGGCCGGCATAGAAGACAAGGTCCGCGGCCTCGGTTTCGGCGCCGACGACTACATGACCAAGCCGTTCCACAAGGACGAGCTGGTTGCGCGCATTCATGCCATCGTGCGCCGCTCCAAGGGACATGCGCAGTCGGTCATAACGACGGGCGATCTCGTCGTGAACCTGGACGCCAAGACGGTTGAAGTCGGCGGGCAGCGCGTGCACCTGACCGGCAAGGAATACCAGATGCTGGAACTGCTCTCGCTTCGCAAGGGCACCACGCTGACCAAGGAAATGTTCCTGAACCACCTTTATGGCGGCATGGACGAGCCGGAACTGAAGATCATCGACGTCTTCATCTGCAAGTTGCGCAAGAAGCTCGACGCGGCATCCGGCGGCATCAACTACATCGAAACCGTCTGGGGCCGCGGCTACGTGCTGCGCGAACCCGACCATGTGTCGATGGCCGAGAGCGCCTGATACGACTTTTCCCGGTTTGCGGACAAAAAAGAGCCCGGTCGCGAGACCGGGCTTTTCGCGTTCCAGACGGACTGCGCCGATCAGGCGGCGCGCTGGAAATCATGCAGTCGGCGCGTCAGCTGGCTGCGATCGAACGGCTTAAGCAGATAGTCGTTCGCGCCGGCGCGCTTCGCCTTGGTCATCAAGGCCAAATTCATTTCCGTCATCATGACGACGATTTTCGGTTGACGTACGCCGTGCATGGCGCGGACGTTGCGGATGAAGTCGGTAATATCCATATCCGGAAGATCGCCGTCGACCATAACGATGTCCGCTCCGCCGGAAGCCAGTGCCCCGAGCGCGGAGTTGCCGTTGTCGGCCTCAACCACGTCATCGAGCGGGGTGGTCAGGATCCTCTTGGCCACTTTGCGGACCACGCTCGAACCATCAACAATCAAACAATGTGTCATCCGTTGCTTCCTTTCCGGCTCCCCGCGTGTCGGGAAGTCCTTCTTCTTATGGAAGCGACAATACCTGAAATCTTTGAAGGAACACGAAAGCCGGTATCGGGCTTTTTATCGACCGGTTTGGCAATTCATTAACCCTGCCTGGGCGCAATCAGGTCGCGGTGAAGACGATCTTCTCGTCGCTGGCGATGATCTCGATCGCCATTCCGGATTCGACGCCCAGCAGAAGCGTGTAGTAGGCCTGCACGGTGTGCGCATCGACCGGCTCGTCGAGCGGCGCGCCGTATTTCTCGGCCGTATACAGTTCGTCGAACTTCGGCGGAACGCGCAGCATCGGGCCGGCCGCGGTGATGGAGAACTTCGGCGAACCGGACAGATCCTCGAGCACGATATCCAGATTGCCGCCGCGCGGGATCGCGCTGTTGCCGACCAGAATGAGGTTGAGCAGCAGCTTGACCTTGTTCTTCGGCAGATAGGCGCGGTCGCCCGTCCAGGTGAATTCGGGTTTCTCGCCGCGCATATATTCGTTGGCGACGGACTGTGCGTCGCCGGTGTCGATCTGGACCCCGGCCGAGCCGGCCGCGCCGAAGGCAATGCGCGCGAATTGCAGCCGTGCCGAGGCGTTGCGGGCGCTCGTGCGTATCAATCCCATCGCGGCTTCGTCCGCGCCGCCTTCATCGAGCAGTTCAAGGCCGTTGTTGATGGCGCCGACTGGCGAAATGATGTCATGGCAAACCTTGCTGCAGAGGAGGGAAGCGAGGTCGGACGGCGACAGGGAAAAAATGGACGACATGAAACTGCTCCAGTAAGCCGCCGGGCGGCGAATCATTTTTTCGTTCTTCAGATTTCGTACCATCGGCCGTTTCCGGCTGGCAAGAAAACGGGGCCCGGGGCTGCGGAAATTGCGAAAGAGTTCTACCGCAATAGGGCCTTAATGGTGCGTAAACCCTGAACGCGTAATCTTAACGGAAATAAAATGAGTCCCTTACCGGGACCGAGAATGCCCATCAGGGTGCAGGCGAAGAACAAAGGCGGTCAGGAATTGAAAACGCCAAGCGTTGGAAGGAACCGTCATGATCCATCATAACAAGCCGACGTCGAGGGTATCCGTCGCCCGGTTTCCTCGCCTCATGCCGCTGTTGATGGCTTTCGCCGTCGTGATCATTGCCGCCGCGATGCCGATGAAGGCGCGCGCGCAGGCCAGCGATGCCTACACCCCGCAGGAGATCGTCGATGCGGGTCACACGTTCTTCGGTGCGACGTCGGGCGGGGTCGCCTCGGTCGTCGAACAGATATTCTCCAAGTACGGGCTGCCGAACGGCTATATCCTCGGCCAGGAAGGCGCGGGGGCGTTCGTCGGCGGCCTGACCTATGGAGAAGGCACGCTCTATACCAAGAACGCGGGTGACCACACGGTGTTCTGGCAGGGGCCGTCGGTGGGATGGGATTTCGGCGCGGACGGCAACCGCACGATGATGCTCGTCTATGATCTCGACAGCATCAGCGGACTTTACGGCCGCTACGGCGGCGTCGCCGGTTCGGCCTATCTCGTCGCAGGCGTCGGGTTCAATGTGCTCAAGCGTGGAAATGTGCTGCTTGTGCCGGTGCGCACCGGCGTAGGAGCGCGGCTCGGAGTATCGATCGGCTACCTGAAAGTCACGCCGATGCCGACGTGGAATCCGTTCTGATCCCATCCACCAAGGACAACGAACGGCGGGCCAGTTTGCCCGCCGTATCTGTTTGCGTGAGGACTGGATTGTTTGCCGTTTCCATGGCAAATGCTAACCTTCCGGCATCGGAAGGTGGATATTGGTCCAATCGGTACTCGTCTTTGCGCTTGGCTTTCTCGGCGCCGTACTTATCGCGCTCATGGTCGCTCCGGCCATTTGGCGGCGCGCAGTCTATCTGACCCGCAAACGAATAGAGGCGTCGCTGCCGCTGACCGCGAACGAACTGAACGCGGAAAAGGACAAGTTGCGCGCCGAGCACGCGCTGGCCGTGCGGCGCGTCGAGATGCAGGTGCGAGCACTGCGCGAGGAGGTCTCGGCGCAGAAGATCTTCATCGAGGAAAAGGCCGACAAGCTGCGCGAAACCGAAGGCAGGCTCGCCGCCAGCCTGGCCGAGGGTCAACGGCTCGGCGACGAGCTCAACACGCTCACCAACCGGTTTCACGAGCAGACCGCGCAAATGTCGGAAACGACCGTTCTGCTCGAATCGACCCGCAGCGAACTGGAAATGCGCACCGATGAACTGAACGCCGCCAGGCAGAAGCTCGAAGATCGGGCACGCGAGCTGGAGGCGATGGCGCGGGAACTGGACGAAGCTGCCCGGATGGCGGCCACCGAAAGGGAGACCGCCGCCAGGCAAGCGACCGCCGACAGGGCGGAGATTTCGGTGCGCGATGCCCATATCGAAACGCTCAACGCGACGATCCTCGAGCTCAAGGACGTGCGCAAGGACCTGCAGCGCCAGAACCATGAGCTGACCGTGGAAGGCCGCGCGACCGGCGACATGCTGAAGACCGAACGCAAGCGTTTCGCGCAGGTCGAGGCGAAGCTGGAGCAGTCGATCGCCAAGATTTCGGTTCTGGAGGAGAAGCTGGAGCGGCGCGGCCGCGAGATGCAGCGTATCCGCGAAGAAGGCGGGGCCACGGGCGCGGACGTGCAGGACATGGAAGCCCGCGCGATCGCCGCCGAAAAGGCGCAGAAGGCGCAGGAGCGGGAAATTGCCGAAATGACGCTCCGGATCGACCGCCTGATGACGGCGACATTCGGCGAAAAGGAACAAGAGGCGATGCTCGAGGAAATGCGGGCCAAGATGGGGCAACAGACCGTCGAGATCCGGAAGCTGGAAGCCGAACGCGATGCGTTGAAGCGGGAACTGTCGGACGCGATAGCCGGCGGCAACGAGGCCGCGGACGCCGTCCTGCGCGACAAGCTCAACCAGCTTGCCGCCGAAGTCATCGCCATGGCGGCGCGCCTGGAAGGGCCGCAGTCCAGGGTCAACACGCTATTGAGCGATGAAGCGGCCTCGTCTTCCGGCGACGTGATCAGCCTCGCCGAGCGGATCAAGGCCCTGCAGCAGACCGCCGGCACTCAGCGCGGCAGCGCGTAGACCTCAGTTTCTCTGGCGCAATATCTGCAACTGGTGCAGGGCGATCGCGCCGGCGGTTGCGACGTTGAGGCTGTCAAATCCCGGCGCCATGGCGATCGACAGCGTGTCGAGCCGGTCGAGCCATTCGGGCGCCAGGCCGTGGCCCTCGCTGCCGAGCACCAGCGCCTGCCGGGGCGCGGGACGCCAGTCAGCGATCCGCGTCGCGCCGGCAGGCGAAAGGGCAGCGATCGAGAACCCGTTCCCGGTCAGGCGCGACACTGCCTCCTGCATCGAGCCGACCCGAAAGAACGGCACGCGCAACACGCCGCCGACCGAGACGCGGATCGCCTTGCGATAAAGCGGGTCGCAGCATTGCGGATCGATCAGTACGGCGTCGACGCCGAAGGCGGCGGCGTTGCGGAAGATGCCGCCCATGTTGTCGTGATTGGAGATGCCCGAGAGGACCAGCACGGTCTTCCAGGTCCGCGGCAATGTTTCTGGCAACGCGGCGATGTCTTCCGGGACGATGGCGGCGGCAAGGATGCCGCGATGCATGTGGAATCCCGCGATGGCGTCCATCACAGGCTGCGCGGCGCCATAGACGGGCACGTCACCGGGCAGGGCCGCGATCATGGCAGCAATGCCCTCGATCCGGTTTTCCAGCACCAGCAGAGATTGGATCGGAAACCGGGTTTGAGCGACCAGCACCTGCAGCACCGTCTTGCCTTCGGCGATGAAACAGCCCCGACGAACCAGATCGCGTTCGCGGATGTCGCGGTAGAACCCGATGCGCGGATCGTAAGGGTCTTCGATCCGGATCAGGCGGCCATCAGGAAGCGTCATTGCCGCCCTTGAGC
>JBAQHA010000093.1:0-4840 GCA_049288075.1 Oricola sp. | reverse complement strand
CGCTGCCGACCGTCTCGCAGCCGCACTCCGTGGGTTTCTATTCCAAGGGCTGCATTTCCGGCGCGGTGGCGCTGCCGGTCGATGGCCCGACCTGGCAGGCGATGAGGCTGGAACGCAACCGTCGCTGGGGCCATCCGAAGCTGATCGGGCTTCTGGAGAAACTGTCGGGCGAAGCCGTGCGGGACGGCTGGCCCGGCCTCCTCGTCGGAGATATCGCCCAGCCGCGCGGCGGCCCGATGATTTCCGGCCATGCCTCCCATCAGGTCGGCCTCGACGCCGACATCTGGCTGACGCCGATGCCGGACCGCCGTCTGACCCGCTCGGAGCGCGCCAATATGAGCGCCGTCTCGATGCTGAAGAAGGATTCGCTCCATGTCGATCCCAAGCTCTTCACGCCGAGGCATGCTGCGCTCCTGAAGCGCGCCGCCTCCTATCCGGAAGTCGAGCGCATCTTCATCCATCCGGGCATCAAGAAGGCGATGTGCGAAGCCTATGGTTCCGCGCGTGGCAACGACGCCTGGATGCGCAAGCTGCGCCCCTATTACGGCCACCACTACCATTTTCACGTCCGCATCTCCTGTCCGGCGGATTCGCCGAACTGCAAGCCGCAGGATGCCACGCCGGCCGGAAACGGCTGCGACAAGAGCCTGGACTGGTGGTTCACCGCCGAGCCGTGGACGCCGAAAAAGCCGAAGCCGGGCGAGAAACCGGTCAAGCCGCGAGTCGTTACGCTGGCCGACCTGCCGCCGGCCTGCGCGACCATTCTCGACGGCCCCGCGCCGGCCGATGAATCGCAGGTGACCTTTGCGCCGGGCTATGATCCGTCAGTCGCGATCGCCAGCGCGGTGCCGGTCGCCGCGCTGTCGAAGGCGCCGCGGTCGCGTCTGCCGGTGATCGTACCGGTTCCCGCCGACAAGCCGAATTAGTCTCGCCGGGAGATTTCGCCCTTTTATCCGTCTGCCAATTGGATTATGCCGCTTCAAACGATTTAACCGGACTTGATGGATGAGCGGGAGGCGTATGATCGCGCTGGTTGCCCACGACCAGAAGAAGGACGATCTCGTCACCTTCGTGCGCGAGAACGAAAGCGCCTTTTCGCGTTACGATATCGTCGCCACGGGTACGACCGGCGGCCGCATCCTGGAAGCCTGTCCGGCCCTCGCCGTGACCCGGTTGAAAAGCGGACCGCTCGGCGGCGACCAGCAGATCGGCGCCCTGATCGCGGAAGGACGCATCGAGGCGCTGTTCTTCTTCGTCGATCCGCTGACGCCGATGCCGCACGACGTCGACGTCAAGGCGCTGATGCGTCTTGCCATTGTTTATGACATCGCACTCGCGCTAAATCGAAAATCTGCCGGTATCCTGCTCGCGACACTGCCGGCGATCGAGGAGGGAGGGCCCCATGACTAATGGCCGTTCGGAAACCGAGACCAGAATGCCGTTTCCCGTACTGATCGCCGATATCGGCGGCACCAACGCCCGTTTCGCCATCGTCGTCGATTCGAACGCCGAGCCGAAACGTTTCCCGTCCATCAGAACGGCGGATTTTACGACGCTCGACGCGGCGATCCAGCAGGTCGTCCTCGACAAGACCTCGATCATCCCGCATTCGGCGGTGCTCGCGGTCGCCGGACCGATCGACGGCGACGAGATCGATCTGACCAATTGCGACTGGGTAGTCCGGCCGCGCCGGCTGATCGAGGATCTCGGTTTCTCCGACGTGCTCGTGATGAACGATTACGAGGCGCAGGCGCTGGCCGTCGTCGCGCTCGATGCCGAGCATCTGCGGCCGGTCGGCGGCGGCACGCGTATCGACAGCGCAAATCGCGTCGTCATCGGGCCCGGCACCGGGCTCGGTGTCGCCGGTATCGTCCATGGCGCCAACACCTGGATTCCGGTCGCCGGCGAAGGCGGCCATGTCGACCTCGGTCCGCGCACCGCGCGCGACTACGAGATCTTCCCGCATCTCGAGACGATAGGCGGCCGCGTGTCCGGCGAGCAGATCCTGTGCGGGCGCGGCATGGTGAATCTCTATCAGGCTATCGCCAGGGCCGACGGGCGGCCCGTTGTCCTCACCCGCCCGGAGGACATCACGTCGGCGTCCTTCGACGGCTCCGATTCCGTCGCCGTCGAGGCGGTGCAGCTTTTCATCGAATATCTCGCCCGCGTCGCCGGCGACATGGCGCTGGTCTTCATGGCGCGCGGCGGCATCTACCTGACCGGCGGCATCACCCAGAAGATCCTGCCCGTCCTCGACGCCAATCGTTTCCGCGCCGCCTTCGACAACAAGGAGCCGCACCGCAACCTGCTCGAACAGACGCCCGTCTATGTCATCATGCACGACCAGGCGCCGCTCGAGGGCCTGTCCGCTTACGCGCGCATGCCCGGCCGCTTTGGCGTCGACACCGCCGGCCGCTGGTGGCAGAAGGACTGACAAACAGGCGCGCATATCGCCGGTATCATTTCCGGTATGCGTCATGTATAGGTCGCGCGGTTTTCACCACAGCACGATACGGAAGAGCCGTTGAGCGGAAATAGCAGGAGCGTCTTGGTGACGGCGGAAAGCGCCTATCCGTTGCTGAAGCGGGTCATCTCGGAGAATGGCCGGGAGTATTTCTGGACCTATGCGGTGATCATCGTCTGCCTCCTGCTGGTCGCGGCGACGACGGCTTTCTCGGCATGGGTCATGCGCGACGTGATCAACGAGATCTTCTATCGCCGCCGCGAAGACCTCGTCTTGCTGATCTGCGCGGCGGTCTTCGCCGCCTTCTTCATTCGCGGCGTCGCGACCTATACGCAGGCGATCCTGCTGGCGCGCGTCGGCAACGACATCGTGGCGCGGTACCAGAAGCGCGTCTTCACCAAGCTGCTCGACCTCAGCGTCGATTTCTTCACCGACGCACGGTCCGGCGCCCTGGCCGCGCAGATCAACCAGAACATCTCCGGCATCCGCGACATCCTCTCGGTCACCGTCACCTCGGTGGCGCGCGATTTCGTCTCTCTTGTCGGCCTTGTCATCGTGATGGTGTCGCAGGACTGGCTCCTGTCGCTCGTCTCGCTGCTGATCGGGCCGCCGCTGATTCTCTCCGTGATCTATATCTCGCGCCGGGTGCGTTCGGTGGTGCATGACTCGATCATGCTCAACGCCCATGTGATCGGCACCATGCAGGAGGTCGCCCAGGGCATCACCGTGGTGAAGGCCTTCACCATGGAGAACCAGCTGTCGGCGCGTATCGGCCGGATCATCGACCGGGCGCATGAGCGCTCCGACAAGCTCGCCGCTATCTCCGAGCGCGTGACGCCGCTATCCGACATTCTCGCCGGCATCGCGATCGCCGGCGTCATCGCCTATGGCGGTCTGCGCGCCATCAACGCCAACGAGCCGCCCGGCGCGGTGCTGTCCTTCATCACCGCGCTGATGCTCGCCTATGAGCCCGCTAAGCGCCTTGCCAGGCTGCAGGTCAATATGGAGCGCGCCTTGGTCAACGCGCGCATGATCTACGAGCTGATTGACATGGAAGTCCGCCAGGGCGACGTCCCGTCCGCCGCCGCGCTCTCCGTGCCGAAGGGCCGGATCGAGCTCGACCGGGTCGAATTCGCCTATACCGAGGGTCATCCCGTACTGCACGGTCTCTCCTTCGTCGCCGAGGCCGGAAAGACGACGGCGATCGTCGGCGCATCGGGCGCCGGCAAGTCGACCGTGATCGCGCTGATGCAGCGGTTCTACGATCCGTCCTCCGGCGCCATCCGGATCGACGGTCAGGACATCGCCACGGTCACCAAGGCGTCGCTGCGCGGCGCCATCGCCTATGTGTCGCAGCAACCCTACCTGTTCGAGGGCACGATCCGCGACAATATCCGCTACGGCCGCCCGGACGCCACCGACGCCGAGATCGAGGCGGCGGCCCGCCTCGCCAATGCCGAGGCGTTCATCCTCGACCAGCCGCGGGGCTACGACACGCCGGTTGGCGAGAATGGCGTCACGATGTCCGGGGGCCAGCGCCAGCGCCTGTCGATCGCCCGCGCCATCGTGCGCAACGCGCCGATCCTGCTGCTCGACGAGGCGACGTCGGCGCTCGACAATGACTCCGAGAAACTCGTGCAGGACGCGCTCGACCGCGTCATGCACGGCCGCACGACCATCGTCATCGCCCACCGCCTGTCGACCGTCGTCAACGCCGACAAGATTGTCGTCATGGAAGCGGGCCGTGTCGTCGAGGAGGGCAATCATGCGTCGCTGATCGCCCGGCGCGACGGCGTCTATGCCCGCTTCTACAAGCTGCAGGGCGAGCGCGCGCCGGATCTTCTCAATGGCGCCGGCGAGGGCCGGGATCAGGGTGAGACGGTGGCGCATAGGGAACCGAAGGCGGGTTCGCGGCCCCGCCGCAAGACAGGATAGACCACAGGATAGGCCGATGGACATGACCCGTATTGCCGTTGTCGGCGCCGGCGGCCGCATGGGCCGCAACCTCATCAACGCCATCGCGGAGAGCGGCCGGGCCGAGTTGTCCGGTGCGCTCGAGCGCGAGGGATCGCCCCATGTCGGCGCCGATTGCGGCGTCCTGGCGGGGCTGGAACCCAACGGCGTGAAGGTGAGCGCCTCCTTCGACGAGGCCTTCGCGGGAGCTGACGCCGTTCTCGATTTTACCGCCCCGGCGGCGACGGTGACCATTGCGAGCCATGCGGCCGACAGGGGCATCGTCCAAGTCATCGGCACGACGGGCCTCTCCCCCGACGACGAGGATGCGATCGCCGAGGCGGCGAAAAGAACCGCCATCGTCCAGTCCGGCAACATGAGCATGGGCGTGATCCTGCTCTCCGTGCTGGTCGAGGAAGCCGC
>JBAQHA010000092.1:0-4924 GCA_049288075.1 Oricola sp. | reverse complement strand
GCACGCCCGTCCCGACCGCCAGCGGCGGTTCCGGCGCCCAAGCCATGCGCCTCGTCTCCTCCGAGCCGGAACCGGCCCGCGCCGAAATCGCGCCCCAGGCCGTGCCCGAACCGCAGCCGCCGGCGGTGCCGGTCCGCTCCATGCAGGATCTCGCCGCGCTTGCCGAAAAACACCGCGACCCGCTGATGCGGGTGAACATCCGCAGATGCGTGCGGCCGGTCTCCATCGAGCCGGGCAAGCTTTCGATCAGCCTCACCGACGACGCGCCGCGCGCCTTGCCGGGCGATCTGTCGCGCAAGCTGCAGGATTGGACCGGTACGCGCTGGATCGTCTCGCTGTCGCGCGAGCCGGGCGGCCGGACGATCGAGGAGATCGAGACCGAGCGCCGCGACATCGCGGTCGCCGACGCCAGCCGCGATCCGGAGATAGCCGCCATCCTCGCCGCCTTTCCGGGCGCGAAAATCATCGACGTGCGCCTTGCCGTCGACGCGGCGGATGCCGATATCGAGGGCGACGAAATCGATCAGCCGGCCGTCCCGTTCGATCCCGAGGAAGCCGACGACCTCTAACCATTTGGAGCAAAGCCATGCGCGACATCATGGGCCTGATGAGCAAGGCCAAGGAAATGCAGGAAAAGATGCAGGCCCTGCAGGCCGAGATGGAGACGCTGACCGCCGAGGGCGTGTCGGGCGGCGGCATGGTCGCCGTCACGCTCAACGGCAAGGGCGCCATGCAGGGCGTCAGGATCGACCCGTCGATGTTCAAGGAAGACGACGTCGAGATCCTCGAGGACCTGATCCTCGCCGCCCACAACGACGCCAAGGGCAAGATCGAGGCGGTCATCGCCGACAAGACCAGGGAAATGACTGCCGGCCTGCCGATTCCGCCCGGCATGAAGCTGCCGTTTTGAGGTTCCGTTAGCTTCCGACTGACAGTTCCCTGACAGTTGCCCGTCACAGGCCCGTCATCGCGCGGGCCTGCGACGTTTTGGCATGCTTTCGGGGCGAATCCTTCCCGGGCTGGCCACATTTTCCGTCGCAGAACGCAGGCGTAGGGAGTTCATTCCAACCTGAGGAAACTGCAATGAAAAAACAACTCGCTCTCGCAATCGCCCTTCTGGTCTCCGGCGCCTGCACGGCCCTGGCCGATCACAATTCGAAGTGGGGCGAAGGCACCGCTCTCGATCCGACCGGCATCCACGATGCCCGCATCGACAGCCTGGACACGGCGGGTGAAGAGCCTTTCGCCGCCGCCGATATCGCCGGCGACGGCCAGCCGTTCGACCTGCTGGCCTTCATGCGCCAGGGCCGTCCCGACACGATCGACATCGAACAGGGCGGATCGGTCGGCACCGACGCCTCCTCCATGGGTGGCGGGTCGGATCACGGCGGCGGTTCCGACAATGGCGGCGGCGGCCGGAATTGATCCTCTGAACCAATGACGACTCAGGGACGCGGATACACCCCTGTCGCGCAAGCGGCAGGGGCTTGCCTTTTCAGGCGGGCGCCCGCCGCCGCCGCATTAGCCGCCCGTCCACCAGCGCCAGCCCGAAGGCGATCAGCGCCATGCCCGCGACATGGCGCGGCTCCAGCGTCTCGTCGAGGAACACGACGCCAAGCAGGATCGCGCTGACCGGGATCAGGAAGGTGACGAGCGAGATGCTCGTCGCGCCCGCCCCGGCGAGTATGCGGAAGAACAGGATATAGGCGAACGCCGTCGAGACGACGGCAAGCGCGACCAGCGCCAGGATCGTGGCGGGTGCGGGCTGCGTCAGGGTCCACGGCCTGTCGATCAGCAACATCATCGGCAGCAGGATAAGGCTCGACATCGTCAACTGCCCGGTCGCCACCGACAGCGGCGGCACGCCAAGCGCGCGGAACCGCCGCCCGAACACGCTGGATAACCCGTAGGATAGCGCTGCCGCAAGGCAGGCGGAATAGGCCAGCACCGCCACGTCGCCGAGCATCTTGCCCGCGCCGATCATTACCGCCACGCCGGCGAAGCCCACCATCACGCCCGCCACGCGCGCCGGCGACAGCCGCTCGTCATGCGTGAAGGCATGCGCCACCAGGACGGTGAACAGCGGCGTCGTGGCGTTGAGGATCGAGGCGACGCCCGAAGCGATGTGACCCTGGCCCCAGACGATCAGCGACATCGGAACGACGTTGTTCAAGAGCCCCATGCCGAGAAACGCCAGCCAAACGGCCCGCCCTTTGGGCAGGCGCCTTCCCGTCGCCAGCATCGCCATGTGCAGCAGCAGGGCCGCGAGCGCGACGCGCGCGAACACGATCGTGATCGGCGGCAATTCGCGCACGGCCACGCCGTTGAAGAAGAAGGATCCGCCCCACAGCACGGAAAGCGCGATCAGCATCGCCCATTCGGTTGGCGTCATCGATGTGCGGATCGGGGTCATGGCTCACTCCGGTTGAATGCGGCGGACCGTGCCCGCCTCGCGTCGCTTCCGCCACCCGATTCTTGTCGCGATCACGCTTTTTTCTTTTCCGTTCGCCGCGAAACCCATACATCTGGCCCATGTCCACCAAGAGAATCGCCGGACCCGAAATCGAGCGACTGATCCAGCTCCTGGCCAAGGTGCCCGGGCTGGGGCCGCGCTCGGCCCGCCGCGCCGCGCTGCACATGATCAAGAAGAAGGATCAGTTGATGGCGCCGCTCGCCGCCGCGCTGGCCGAGGCCGTCGATAAGGTCACGGTCTGCTCGGTCTGCGGCAATGCCGACACCATCGATCCCTGTTCGATCTGTTCCGATCCGCGCCGCGACGAGACCACTCTGATTGTGGTCGAGGACGTCTCGGACCTCTGGGCGCTGGAGCGCGCGGCGGCCATGAACGTCAAGTATCATGTACTCGGCGGCACACTGTCGCCGCTCGACGGCGTCGGCCCTGACGATCTCAACATCAAGTCGCTGGTCGATCGCGTCGCCGCGGGCGGAATTGCAGAACTGATCATCGCCGTCAACGCCACCGTCGAGGGACAGACCACCGCGCATTACATCACCGACCAGTTGGCCGGTTTCGGCGTCAAGGTAACCCGGCTCGCCCATGGCGTCCCGGTCGGCGGCGAACTCGACTATCTCGACGAGGGCACGTTGAGCGCCGCGCTCAGGTCGCGGACGAGCTTCTGACGGGCATGAAGGTCTTCTTCGATGTCGACGGCGTCCTGATCGATGGCTGGCATGCCGACGAAGCGAAGCGCAAGCCGTGGGACGTGGATCTGGAACGTGATCTCGGCGTCGACAGCGAGGCTTTCCAGACCCTGTTTTTCGGCCTGCCTGGCGCCCGCGCCGGCGCGCCGATGATGGAATGCGTGTCCGGCCGTCGCGATCTGAAGGAGGCGCTGGCCGAAATCCTGCCGCAAGCCGGCTATGCCGGCCCGGTGGACGATTTCGTGCGTTACTGGTTCGAAAAGGATTCGAACCTCGATCCGCAGGTTCTCGCGCTCGCGGAGGAACTGGCGTCGAATGAGAAGACAGACCTGTTCCTCGCCACCGGACAGGAACACCACCGCGCCCGCTATCTTTGGGACGATCTCGGCCTCTCGCGCCTTTTCAGCGATATCTTCTACAGCGCCCGTCTCGGCTGCCTGAAGAAAGAGCCGGCATTCTTCGCCGCCATCAATGCCGAACTCGGCATCGGCCCGGATGAGCGCCCGCTGTACTTCGACGACCAGCCCGAAATCGTCGCACTGGCGAGGAAAGCCGGCTGGGACGCCACGCATTTCACCGGCCCGGAGGTCATCCGCTCCCATCCCCGCCTGCGCCGCTTCCTCGAATAAGTCCTTCCGGCAAAAAATTCGGCTGGTGATGCGCATCGCCGCCCGTTGACTTGCCTGCCACGGCAAGCGGAAACGATGGAAATGGACATCGCACTCCTCGCCGTCACACTCGCAAGCTTCGCCGCCTCTTTCGTCAACGCCGCCTTCGCGACCGGCGGGGTCTACATCCTGCTGCTCGGCACGCTGACCGTCCTGCCGGTCTCGGCCGCGATCCCGCTGCAATCGCCGCTTTCCGCCGGTTCTCTGATCGCGCGCATCGGCTGGTTCTGGCGCGACATACAGTGGCGCATCGTCGCGACTTTTGTCTTAGGCTGCCTGTTCGGCGTCTATTTTGGCGCGCGCGCCTTCGTCGCCCTGCCGGAAGGCTGGATACAGGTCCTGCTCGCCATGCTGCTCCTGGTGCTGATCTGGCTGCCGAAAACCGGCGGCGGATGGAAGGTCAGGCACCCTTTCGTCTATGTCGGCGCGGTGCATTCCTTCGTCGGCACGATGTTCGGAGTCGGCGGCGTGCTGCAATCCGTGATCGTCCGCACCGATCTCCGCAAGGTGCAGATCACCGGCACGCTGGCCGCCTGCATGATCTCGCTCGATGTGATGAAAATGGCCAGCTATGTCGGTTACGGGTTCCGCTATCAGGACTACGTGCCGCATATCCTGCTGGCGACGGTCGCCGGCTTCGCGGGCACTTGGCTCGGCAGGCGCGTGACGGTCCACGTCTCGGAAACGGCGTTCCGCAGCGTGTTCCGCTGGCTGATTACGCTTGTCGCCCTGCGGTTGCTTTGGTCGGGCTGGTCGGCTCTGGCGTCCTGACCGCCGCGTCTGGCCGAATCGCGAGGACAAGGCCGCTGCACCGAATGCGCGGAGATCGAAGCGAAGGCAGGACGGCGGTGCATAGGGAACCGGCAAATGCCAGGAGTTCCGGCGATTCTGGCAATTTCCATCCAACACGCCAAAATCTCCCCTATCCTGACCCCGCCCTCTCGATGGAAGCCTGCGTGCACACCGGCAATCAGGGAGAGGGGCGGTGCCTGGCTGTTGGCCCAGAGGTGGGCTGATGGGTGATGAGCCCCAAAGCCAGGGCGGCTAACGAAGGTTCGAGGCGTGCGCCACCGTGCCTCGGGTGATCCCGCCCG
>JBAQHA010000091.1:0-10768 GCA_049288075.1 Oricola sp. | reverse complement strand
TGTCGCCCGGCATCACCATCTCGGTGCCTTCCGGAAGGCTCACCTCGCCCGTCACGTCCGTCGTGCGGAAGTAGAACTGCGGACGGTACTTGTTGAAGAACGGCGTGTGACGGCCGCCCTCTTCCTTGGTCAGGATGTAGGCTTCGGCAACGAACTTCGTGTGCGGCGTCACCGAACCCGGCTTGCACAGAACCTGGCCGCGCTCGACGCCTTCACGGTCGACGCCGCGCAGCAGCGCGCCGATGTTGTCGCCAGCCTGGCCCTGGTCGAGAAGCTTGCGGAACATCTCCACGCCCGTCACGATCGTCTTCGACGTCGGACGGATGCCGACGATCTCGACTTCCTCGCCGACCTTGACGATGCCGCGCTCGACGCGGCCGGTCACGACCGTGCCGCGGCCCGAGATCGAGAACACGTCCTCGATCGGCATCAGGAACGGCTGGTCGATCGGACGCTCCGGCGTCGGGATGTATTCGTCGACGGCAGCCATCAGCTTGCGGATCGCGTCCTCGCCGATCTCCTTGTTGGAGTCCTCAAGCGCGGCAAGCGCCGAACCCCGGACCACCGGAATGTCGTCGCCCGGATACTCGTAGGACGACAGAAGTTCGCGAACTTCCATCTCGACCAGTTCCAGCAGTTCCTCGTCGTCGACCTGGTCGACCTTGTTCAAAAACACGACCAGCGACGGAACGCCGACCTGGCGCGCCAGAAGGATGTGCTCGCGGGTCTGCGGCATCGGGCCGTCAGCGGCCGAAACCACCAGGATCGCGCCGTCCATCTGCGCCGCGCCCGTGATCATGTTCTTCACATAGTCCGCGTGGCCAGGGCAGTCGACGTGGGCGTAGTGGCGGGCAGCCGTCTCGTATTCCACGTGCGCCGTCGAGATCGTGATGCCGCGCGCCTTCTCTTCCGGCGCCGCGTCAATCTGGTCGTAGGCCTTGAACTCGCCGAAATACTTCGTGATCGCTGCCGTCAAGCTCGTCTTGCCGTGGTCAACATGGCCAATCGTGCCAATGTTCACGTGCGGCTTGTTACGCTCAAACTTACCCTTCGCCATTTACCTTTTCCTGTCTGTTTGGGTGACCGAACATGGGGCCCCATGTTTGGGCGCGGACATAAGGCTTTAAGCCATCATTCGCAAGGCAAAATTGCCGTTGGCCGAGCGAGCGCTGGAGCGGGTGAAGGGAATCGAACCCTCGTCGTAAGCTTGGGAAGCTTCTGCTCTGCCATTGAGCTACACCCGCTTCGCTCGCATGAATATCCGCGCGACAGGTACGTTGACAACAGGTTTCTTCGGCGCCCGGCTGGCGGCCGGCAATTCCAAATTCAAGTATTGAAATGTGTGCATTCTTCAGGAAGGATAAACCACAGCGCGGCCGCCCGGACACCGTCGCCCGGTCACCGGCCCGCTACGGGAGGAGAAAATGATCGAGCAATGGCGAGAGGCCGTGGTTGAGTCCGCGGCTTTCTATGTGGGCTGGGGCGGACTGCTGATCGGCATCGTGTTCGGCTATCTGGTCTATGTCACCAATTTCTGCACCATGGGGTCCATCTCGGACATACTGTCGTTCGGCGACTACAACCGCTTCCGGTCCTGGCTGCTCGCCTCCGCCGTCGCCATTCTCGGCGTCGCGGGAATCGAGGCCATGGGCGTCGCCGACATGGCGGAGTCGATGTATCTGACGCCCAATCTGGGCTGGCTCGCCAATCTCGTCGGGGGGCTGATGTTCGGCTTCGGCATGGTGTTTTCGGGCGGCTGCATCAGCCGCAACCTGGTGCGCGCCGGCGGCGGCGATCTCCGCTCGATCATGGTGCTGCTGATTACCGGTATCTTCGCCTACATGACCATCGGCGGCATCATCGGACCACTGCGGGTGGCGATTTTCGATCCGGTCTCGATAGATCTCGGCCAGTACGGCATGGAAACGCAACGCATCGGTGAAGCGGTCTCCGTCATCACGGGACTGTCGGCCAATTCAGCGATTCTCGCCAGTGTCGTCGTGTTAGCCGGCACGTTTCTGATCTATGTTTTCAAGGACAGCGGGTTTCGATCCTCGCCGCGCCATCTGCTGGCCGGGTTCGGCATCGGTCTGTGCGTCGTCGCCGGCTGGTTCCTGACCGGCCTGGCGGCGGACGAATTCGCGGATGTGCCGGTGCAGCTCATCTCGCTGTCCTATGTGCGGCCGGCGGGCGACACGATCGATTACCTGATGCGATTTACGGCGCTCGGACCGCCCGGCTTCGCGATCACGACGACCGCCGGCGCTCTGCTTGGCGGGTTCCTCGGCGCCCTGTTGGCGGGCCGTTTCGCGCTGACCTCGTTTGCAGACGCGAAGGATTCCATCCGCAACATGTTCGGCGCGGCGTTGATGGGAGTCGGCGGCGTCCTGGCGCTCGGATGCACTGTCGGCCAGGCCCTGACCGGCTTCTCGACGCTGGCTATCGGCTCGGCAATCACCTTTGCGGCAATCGTCACCGGCGGCGTTGTCGGCGTCAAGACGATGGAGCGGATCGACTGATCCGAATCGAGGCCGGGCTCGGACACCGGGCCCGGCAATCAGATGATGTCCGATGGGGTGTTTGGAGCGGGTAGCGGGAATCGAACCCGCGTATTCAGCTTGGAAGGCTGCTGCTCTACCATTGAGCTATACCCGCCTTCGGCTCTTTTTCCGGAATGCAGTGGTGGAGGGAGTTGGATTTGAACCAACGTAGGCATAGCCAACGGATTTACAGTCCGTCCCCTTTAACCACTCGGGCATCCCTCCTCGACTGCGTCCGGAAAGAAGCGTCCAAGCGCTGCTTGCGACCGGATTTCCCGGCTGCACGCGACGCGCCTTATGGAGGCAACCCCACCGGCTGTCAACACGCGCAACCGGATTTTCCGCGCCCGCGGGCGTCGGACAATTCCATGCCGCAATCGATATGGTGATCGCATTGCCGGATTAAATCCGCTATTGGCGCAAGCATGAGCGAAAACAACCCAAAAGGCAGCGGCAAGGACAGCCATTATGCGCGCTTGCGCCGCGCGCACCGCGAGGCCAATCCGCCCGAACCGACCGACGGCCGCATCGTTCTCTACGGGCTGCACAGCGTGAAGGCGGCGATGGAGAATCCATCCCGCCGGCCGATCCGTCTTCTGGCGACACGCAACGCGTTCGCGCGCCTCGAACTCCGCGACGAGATCGCATCGCGCTGCCCGGTCGAAATCGTCGACCCGAAGGTCATCGACCGGCAGACTGGCGAGGACGCGGTGCATCAGGGCGTCGCGCTCGAAGCCTGGCCGCTGAAGCCGAAGCGGCTCGACACACTCGGCGACACCAACCTGGTGCTCGTGCTCGACCAGGTCACGGATCCGCACAATGTCGGCGCGATCCTGCGGTCCGCCGTCGCTTTCGACGCGGGCGCACTGGTCACGACCGCGCGCCACAGCCCGGTCGAATCGGGTGTGCTCGCCAAGGCGGCGTCGGGCGCGCTGGAGCACATCGACCATATCGAGGTCCGCAATCTCGCCGAGGCGCTCGAATCCCTGGCGGCGAGCGGATTCCAGACGATTGGACTCGATTCGGAGGGACCCGACATCCTCGAGAAGACCGTGCACGGTGGGAAGATCGCGCTGGTGCTCGGCGCGGAGGGCAAGGGTTTGCGCCAAAAGACGCGGGAGACGGTCAACGCCCTCGCCCGCCTCGACATGCCGGGGGCGATCCGTTCCCTCAACGTGTCGAACGCCGCCGCGCTCTCGCTCTATGTCGCGCGGTCGCATCTTGCCCGGGTGAAGGACCGCTAAACAAATCTCAAGCAATATCCCCTATGCGTTTCGGCGCATGGGGAACGACCGGACATGAATGCGCGCACCGGCTGGGTCATCACGATGGCGGCCTTTTTCGCCGCGCTCGCCCTACCCGTCTCGCTTGGCCTGACGCCCGATGCGAGCTGGCTCCTGACCGTGGCGGAACGCGTGCTCAACGGCGAAGCGCTCTATCGTGACATTCTCGAATACAATCCGCCGTTTTCGATCTGGCTCTACACGCTACCCGCGGTCGCATCCCACCTCAGCGGCTTGCCGAGCGAGGCATTCCTCTATGTGCAGTTCGGCGTCATATTCTGGCTGGCATTCGCCCTGACCGCGGCGATCCTCATTGCCGGCGGCGTGATCAGGCGCGAACATCTCTGGATTGCCGCGCTCGGGTGGGTGGCGCTGTTCGTCCTGCTGCCCCTTAGAACATTCCTGCAGCGCGAACACCTCGCGACAATGATCCTCATGCCGTGGCTGGCATTGCAGGCGGTTCGCTGGGCTCAACCGCATAGCTTCGCGCCGCGCCGATGGATGGTCGTCGCCGGAGGCATCTCGTGCGCCGTGATCGCAATGACCAAGCCCTTCTATATTCTCACAGTCGTAGTTCCGGTTGTCGGGCTGGCTGTGCGGCAAAGGTCGATCCGTCCGCTTTTCCATGTCGAAAACCTTATCGGCGCCGCTCTCGCGATAGCCTATGGCGGAGCGGTCCTGCTGGTTTATCCCGACTATTTCGGTCCGCTCTACGAGACGCTGAAAACCACATACCTGCCGGTGCGGACCCCGGAGGCTGACGTGTTCTTTCGTTTGTGCGCGGCCACTATCGTCGCCGCGATGTTACTCTGGAGAACTCCGAGGCGATGGCCAGCCGAAACGACGATCCTCGTTCTGGCGGCGGCGGGCCATATCGCCGGCACAGTGGTGATGGGCAAGACCTACACATATCACGCGCTTCCGGCGATGATCCTGCTCGGCTTCGCCGGTCTCTGGCTGCTCGCCGACGCCACGCGGTCCGGCGCCATCCGGCCGCCGGGTGAAAGATTGAGCCTCCTTCGCGGCACCGCCGCCGCGCTCCTGATGGGAGGCGCCTTTACCCTGACAGCGCTGGTCTTCATCCGCGGCGAGGCGCCCGACCGGGATCTGCTCGCCTATTTGCGCGATCGCCATGCCGGCGCCTCCTTCATTTCCGTGTCGCCAAGCTTTGCCGACAGCCATCCGCTCGTCCGGCTCGCCGGCGGCAGCTATCTCGGCCCTCACGGCGCGATGCTGGCAGAGTCCTATGGAGCGATCCTGATCGAGCAGAATCCGGGCATGGATGACGAGCAACGGGTCGAGATTCGCGGCGAACAGGAAAAAGAGCGCCGTGCCTATGCAATGGCGATCCTCAACCGTCAGCCGGATGTCGTCCTGGTTTCGGATTGTCTCACGCATGGATCGTGGCCGGCATGGCCGGAGATTTCCGGCATGAGCTCTGATGGCGTAACCGTCGGAGAAATGTATGCGGAGGAAGCCCGCATCGGCAGCATCCTCATTTTCGTGCGCAGGAAAGAGCCAGGCCAGGCACGCGCGTCCTGACCCATTTTGGCCTTTATTCGCGCTAGAAATCGCCATACGAATTCGAGGAGTCCGGCGAAAAATTCGTCGGACGCAGAAAGCAGAGAAGAGGGGTTTCTCATGAAAAAGATGGCGGCAGCGACTGTAGCCAGCCTGGTCGTTCTTACCGCGGCATGCACGACGACCGATCCGTATACCGGCCAGCCGCAGGTATCCAAGACCGCATCCGGTGCCGCAGTCGGCGCAGGGCTCGGCGCTCTGGCCGGTCTCGCCGCGGGCGGCGATGACCGCCGCAACGCACTGGTCGGAGCGGGCATCGGCGCACTCGCCGGCGGCGCTGTCGGCAATTTCATGGACCGTCAGGAAGCCGATCTGCGCGCCCAGCTCGCATCGACAGGCGTCAGCGTCACGCGCGTCGGCAACAACATCATCCTCAACATGCCGTCGAACATCACGTTTGCGACCGATCAGGACCAGGTGATCCCGGCCTTCTACGCGACGCTCGATTCGGTCGCGCTGGTGCTGAACAAGTACAACCAGACGCTGATCGACGTTTACGGCCACACCGACTCGTCCGGTTCGGACAGCTACAACCAGGCGCTTTCGCAGCGCCGCGCCTATGCGGTCTCGAACTACCTGGCCGGCCGAGGGGTCAATCCCCAGCGCCTGGTCGCCACCGGCTTCGGCGAGAGCCGGCCGATCGCCGACAACTCGACGGAAGCAGGCCGCGCGCAGAACCGCCGCGTCGAAATCCAGATCGTTCCGCTCAGCTGATCGCTGCGGACATGAAATTGCGAAGGGCGGCTATTCGGCCGCCCTTTTCATTTCCCGTCCTTGTCCGCGAGTTCGCCGGCGTCGCGGGCGCGCATCTCCTCGATGTCATCGGCGATCAACGCCAGGTGCTGTTCGATGAGGGACAGATTGGCGATCAGGCCACAGACCAGCGCCGCTGCCACCAGTCCTCCGACGACGCCGAGGCCAGCACCGAAGGTGAGGTTCTCGCCGACATAGGCCGCCTCGCGATAACCGAGGTAGCCGCCCGCCGCGACGATGACCGCAGCGAGCGCGGGATTAAGGATTTCAAGCAATTCGGCAAGAAAACGGGAAAACCACATTGCGCGCCTCGTCACGTCCGGGAACCTTGTGCCGAAGGATTAGCGCCCGCACGGCTCGCGCACAAGCGATTGCAGCCGTTTTCGGCTCAGTGCTGCGCCGGCAAGAAAAGCAGCCTGATAAAGGAACGGAACAGCAGAATCTGCTTCGACAGGATCAACGGATCGCCGAGCGCCTTCGACATGATGATGCCGCCCTCGACCGTGTTCGACACCATGTCGGCGAGCGCTTCAAGATCGGTTTCGGCGCGCGGCGGGTAACGCTCGACGATCTCCTCGATCAACACCAGGAAGCGCTTGCGCCATCCCAGCACCGCCTGCCGGTTGAGGTCGCGCACGTCGCGATCGAACAGCCTCTCGTTGTAGGTATAGGTGGCCACAAGGCAGCCGGGATGGCCGTTCGGCAGGTCCGCCAACATTTCGGCGAATAACTTCAGCCCGATGAGGAAGGCGTGCAACGGATCATCGTGCAACTCGCGCGCGCGGTCGAACAGGCTATCGAGTATTTCGTCGTCATTTTCGATATGGCGTTGCAGGAGCGCGCGGGCGAGTTCGTTCTTGTCCTTGAAGTGGTAGAAGAAACCGGACTTCGTAATCTCCGCTTCAACGATGATCTCCTCGATCGACGTCCCGCCAAAGCCCTTCGCCAGGATCGCGGCTTCGGCAATATCCATCAGTTTCTCGCGCGTAGTGTTGCCCTTACTCATGCGTCCTCTCCGGGGTCACTGTACCGCAGGTACGGTTTCTCGAAGGCCGAGGCGCCGCCAGCCCGGCGGGCCATCTTCCAACGGATTGAATCTCCTGCGCTTTCCTCGCAAGTTCGCGACTATACCGCATTCTTTCTATCTCCCAAAGCGCTTCGACGTCATTTTCCGGCCGTCAAAAAGGACGAAAATGGCAAACGAGAGCAACATCGACGACATCATCCGCACGATCCGGGCGGATATTATCCTGGCCAATGCCGGTCTGTTCCTGATCGGCGCAGGCCGGCGTTGGCGGGAGGAACGCAGGAAGCGGAACGGCGCACAGCGCCTTGATCGCTCGCTCCAATATTACCCGGATTATCTCTTGAAGGACATCGGTTTCGCTGCATCGGGACGCCTCCGCTGCGCCGATCGCCTGCTTTGCCGCTTCTGAAATGAATCCCGGAAAGGAACGAAAATGACCATAGCACTCTACCGCAACAACCTGCCCCAGATGTCGGGAAGGAAACTCCTGACTGACGGCGGCATCGAAACGACGCTGATATTCCACGAAGGCTTCGAGTTGCCGCTGTTTGCGGCCTATGTGTTACTCGGCGATGAGAAGGGGCGCGCAGGACTCCGCGACTACTATCGCAAGTTCATTGCCATCGCTTCGGAGGCGGGCTCTGGCTTCATACTGGAAAGCCCGACCTGGCGCTGTTCGAAGGGTTGGGGAGAGAAGCTCGGCCACGACGCCGAAGCCATCGACCGTTTCAACCGCGAGGCAGTCGCCATGATGGCGGACCTGCGCGAAGAGGCACAACCGCTCGGGCCGGTCGTCATCTCGGGCTGCATCGGCCCGGCGGGCGACGCCTATTCGCCCGAGACGCAACTGACAGCGAAGGGATCGGAGGCTTATCACCGCGACCAGATCGCCGTTTTCGCGGGGACAGAAGCCGATATCGTGACGGCGATCACCATGACCCATACCGGCGAGGCGATCGGCATTACGCACGCCGCGAAGGCCGCGGGCATGCCCGCTGCGATCTCGTTCACGGTGGAAACCGACGGACGCCTGCCGTCGGGCCAGCCACTGCGCGAGGCGATCAGGGAAGTCGACGCGGCAACGGACGGCGCGCCGGCCTACTACATGATCAACTGCGCCCATCCGGACCATTTCGCCGACGTGCTGAAGGACGACGGCAGCGGCTGGACGGCTCGGATCCACGGTCTTCGAGCCAATGCGTCGCGCAAGAGCCATGCGGAGCTGGACGAAGCGGAAACGCTCGACGAAGGCGATCCGATCGAACTCGGCCGCGATTACGCCTCGCTGTCGCGGCTCCTGCCCAATCTCGCCGTCTTCGGCGGATGCTGCGGCACCGATCACCGCCACGTCCGCGCAATCGCGGAAATTTGCTGCCACTGATCCGGCACGTGCTGTACACGCCCGGCCTTCTGGCCGGGCGTCTCTGGCGCCGCGAGGGCCGTCAGGTGCGCGAACGCGCCTTGCGTTTCTTCTGGCGCCTGTCGGCGCGGAACTGCGGTTCCGGCGACAGAAATATTCGCGCCTCATTCTTGTCCTTGTTGCGGTTGGTCACTGGCCGCACCTTCGCGATTTCCCGCAACATCTGCCGGGCATAGTCGTGATAATCGACCTCGACCGCATGCCGCACCGTCTCGCGGAAACGCCTGGAATCGGCGGCATGTTCCTGACTGATCCGCTGGTGGATATCGGACGGCTTTTTCCATTTCCCGGTAATGGCGTGGGCCACGATCTCGGCCTGCGCATCGGCCAGTCGCCAGATGCATCCGAGCGGCTGGATCAGCCCGATGAAGAAAACGTTGTCGATATCCGGCGGAAATATCTTCATGAACAGCGGAAGGCGCGTCTTCTCCGACCAGCCGAACAATTCGTCCGACAGGAAAGGAAACGTGGTCCGGTAGCCGGTCGCCCAGATGATCGTGTCGAATTCGTCCGAGGCTCCATCTGCGAAGCTGACCGTTTTCGCCGATGCTGACACCGTCGCGCGCCGCGTTGTCACATCGCCGTGCACCAAACGTTCCAGGATATCCGAATTCAGGGTCGGGTGCGTCGCCAGGACACCGTCCTTCGGCTGCGGGAGGCGATAGCGCTCATAGGGGCCGACATTGAGTTTCGCGCCGAAGCGCAGCATGGCGTCGCGCACGAAGCGGGGAAATTTCTGGAGTTTGGCGTACTGAACGTCCGTCGGCCGGCCGAATGCCATCTTCGGGAGAATGTATTGCGGTGTGCGGATGGAGAGGCTGACGTGGTCGGCCACCGGCGACAGGGCGGCGGCGATATCACAGGCCGAATTCCCGGCGCCAACGACAAGTACGCGCTCGCCTTCGAATCCGCGCGGCGTGCGATACTCTGCGGAATGAAGCTGCCGGCCTGCAAAATCGCCCTCGATACCGGGCGTGAACGGAACGCGATGGTGTCCCGAAGCGACGATCAGGTTGTCGGCGGTTTCCTCATGCGTTCCATCCGCATCCACGATGGTCAGCCGCCAGACGCCGTTTTCCATGCGCTCGGCCTTGTCGACCCTCGAATTGAAACGGATGTGGCGGCGCAGGTCGTATTCGTTGGCGTAAGCACCGAAATAGGCATGGATCTGCTGGCGCGACGGATAGTCCGGGTAGTCTCGCGGCATCGGATAGTCTCGGAACCACGACATCCGACGCGACGAAATGATGTGCGCGCTGTCGTAGACGCTCGGCCGATCCGGGTCTTCGCTATAGGCCCACAGCCCGCCGACATCGTCGAGCGCTTCATGGCAGACGAAGTCTTCGACGCCGAATTTCAGGAAATTGCGGATCGTGGTCAGGCCGCACGGGCCTGCGCCGATGATGCAGGCGGTGTAGTGACGGGAACGCACCGGCATAGGGTCTCCGCAAAGGTCGCCGCAAGCCGCTAGCACAGACGCGCCATGGCGGACCAGTCCTCCGGCCCGCCATTTTTCACGGAATTCGCGGTGTCAGCCGAAGACCGTTCCGTCGAACAGCTTGCGCGCCGTCCGCAGAACGCCGGCCGAGGCGATGTCGCCCTTGTCGTCCAGATTGGCGACGACGGAGAATTCGCCGGTCGGGTGTTCGATCGACAGGGTTTTCGGATTGCCCTCGGGGATTACCGCGATTCGCGCCGCGGGACCGGAGTGCAGCATGCAGGCGGTGCCGACGCTGACCGCGCCGAACACGCCGATCGCCTTGTGGCAGGAATGCGGAATGAAGGTGCGCGTCGATACGCAGCCGCCATTCGCCGCGGGGCTCACCATGGTCATCTTCGGCACGGATTTCTTCGACACATCGCCGAGATTCATCAGCGGCCCGGCCTTGGCGCGGATGCTTTCGAGTTTCGCGCGCAGTTCCGAGTTGGCTTCCAGTTCCTCGGGCGTCTCGTGGCCGGTGATCCCCATGTCTGCGGCCGAGAGGATGACGCAAGGCATGCCGTTGTCGATCAGCGTCACTTCGACGCCGTCGATCGTGTCGGCCTCGTTTCCGGTCGGCAGCAGGGCGCCGCAGGTGGAACCCGCCGTGTCCTCGAAGACGATCGGCTGCGGCGACGCCGTGCCCGGCACGCCGTCGATGCGCGCGTCGCCCGCGTAGTTCAC
>JBAQHA010000090.1:0-10069 GCA_049288075.1 Oricola sp. | reverse complement strand
GGTCAGGTGAAAGCGCGCCGCGCTTTCAACGATGGCGGGCATGTCCTCTGGAAAACAGAACCGTCCGGCGGCCATTTCCGCGAAAAATCCCTCGAAGCCGCCCGGCGTCAGGATGACGACATGGCGTGACGGCGTATCGCTGACGACGCGGAACGTGTGCTCCTTGCCGCGCGGAACAAAGACCGTGTCGCCGGGCCCGCGGACGAAACGATCGCCTTCGAGCCAGAATTCGACATCGCCCGTCAGCAGGATGAAAGTCTCGTCGGCGTCGTGATGGACATGGCGCGGCGGCCCGGAATTGGGCGGCGAGACGCTGTCCACGATGGACATCGCGCCGCCGCTGTCTTCGGTCGAAAGAATGGTCTTGTAATGCGTGCCCTGCCATTCGATGGCACCGGCGCCCAGGATGGGATCGTTCATGGTTTTCTCCGTTTCTGCTGAGACAAGAAACGAAAGCGCTTTCGTCGGTCGGGACATTAGCGCGGGAAATTGAATATGATAAATTGATTGATTGTATCCAAGGTATTCGCTCCATGAATATTTCCGGTTTCGATCTCAACCTGCTGCGCGTTCTCGATGCGTTGTTGCGCGAGGGATCGACGGTCAAGGCCGGCGCGCGGATCGGCCTTTCGCAACCCGCCGTCTCCGCAGCGCTCGGTCGGCTCCGCCACGCGCTCAAGGACCAACTTTTCGTGAGGCGCGGACAGGGATTGGAGCCGACGGACTACGCCCGCTCGCTGGCGATGCCGCTGCGCGCAATTCTCGATGATCTGGAAGCGCTTCTGAGCGCGCCGGGCGAATTCGATCCGGCGGCAAGCCAGGCAGCATTCAAACTGTCGGGCAGCGACTTCTTCGCCGAGATGCTGATGCCCCGGCTTGCGCACGAGGTCTCGAAACGCGCGCCGGGCATGCGGGTGCAACTGGTCGATCTCGTTCCCTACGATTATGTCAACACCCTCGAGCGCTACGAGGTCGACATCGCCATGATACCGGCGACCGGTTTTCCGGATTGGGTGGACCACCGGCCGGTCTTCTGGTCGACATTCTCGGTGATCGCACGCGACAATCATTCACGATTGAAGCACGCGAACCTGATACCGGGCGATACGATTCCGATCGACCTGTTCTGCGATCTCGGTCATGTCCTGTTCTCGCCGGAGGGCAAGTTGAACGCCATGGGAGACGCGGCGCTTACCCGCGTCGGACGTGAACGCCGTGTCGTCATGACCTTGCCCGTGTTTTCCGGCGTCTGCAGCGCGGTCAGCGAATCCGACCTCATCGCGCTCATTCCGACCCAACTCGCGCATCAGGTCGCTGCGAGGCTGAAGCTGGACGTCTACAAGGCGCCGATGTCGATCGAGCCGGCGCTGATAACGATGATCTGGCACAAGCGCTCCACCGCGACACCCGAACATCGCTGGCTGCGCGAACTCATCGCGGAAATCCTGACGCCGCTGAACGAAGATGGCCGGCCGCTGCCCGCCTGAATGCCCGTGCCGGCCATCGCAAGCCGGGTCCGGATCAGCCGCCACGCTCGATCAGGAAGCGATAGCCGTCCTCGGCCTTTTCGGACTCGATCAGCGCATGGCCGCTCTCGCGGCAGAAATTGGGGATGTCGATGACGGCGAGAGGATCGCTGGTGCGCACCCACAGCCGCTCGCCCGGCGCCATGGCGCGCATGCGCTTGCCTGTTTTCAACACGGGCATCGGGCAGTTCAGGCCGCGCAGGTCGTAGGTCTCGGCCATCGCGGTCAGCGCGCCGGAGCGGCTTCTTCCTCGGTCAGCGAAGTGCCGCTGTCGTCGGATGCCTGGATCGACGACAGCGGGATCGATTGCTGCGCCTCGGGCACCGGGTGGCCTTCCAGCTTAGCCACGGCCTGATCGAAGGCGAGCGCCTGCTTGGTCTGCAGCGAACGATAGGCGAGCGCGAGATTGTCGGGCATGCTCATCGGCGGGCAGGCCTGGCTCGGGCTGAACGAGCCCTGTTCCGGGACCTGGTTGAACACGTAGCGGCGGCCGCAGACATCCACCTTCGGCGGCGTCTTGGTCAACTCGAAATGGTCGTAGCCTTCCTGCAGCATGGTCCAGAACTGGAAGTTCGGGTCGTCGCGATGCCTGGCCATGTTTTCCGGCGTCATGCGGAAGGGAAACGCCTGCACCTGGAAGGCGTCCTGCTTGCCGCCGCTCAGCGCCTCGCGCGCAAAGGCGTAGATCTCGGCGATGTTCTCGTCGGTCATCGAATAGCAGCCGGCCGACGAGCAGGCGCCATGCACCATCAGGTTGGAGCCGGTGCGGCCCATGGAGCGGTCGAAAGCGTTCGGATAGCCGGTGTTGAACGACAGGTGAAAGGACGAGTTCGGGTTCAACAACGACTTGGAGATGAAGTAGAAGCCCTCGGGCGCCTGCCGGTCGCCCTCGCGGACCTTTGGCCCGAGCACGCCCGAATAGGCGCAAATCTCGTAGGACTTCACCAGCGCATAGCGGCCGGTGTCCTTCTGTTTCCAGATTTCAAGGACGTTTTCGTCCTTGAAAATGCGCATGAAGATCGGCGACGCCGCCGTCATGCCGTTCGCCTTCATATAGGCAAGGGTTTCCTTGGGCAGCGGCGCGGTGGCCTTCAGCGAAAGGACATCGTTCGCCTGGCAGCCGGCAAGCGCTGTCGCGCCAGCCACCATCATTGCGATCACGGTCCGTCGAAACGCCATGTTCAATAAGCCTCGGTGCAGTATGTTAGCGCCCGGATCATAGTTGACAATTGCTTACTGCAAGGTTTCCCGCAAACCGGTTGCGCAATCGTCAAACGCTGAAATCCGGGCAAAATGCGGCAGCCATATGGCAATTTGGGCGATTGCGACGTTGCGTCAGCCGAGATTCCGGCCGATCGCGAGAAATTTTTCGCGCCGTTGCTGCTTCAGCCCCGGGCCGTCCAAGGCGGAGAGTTCGCCGAGCGCCGCGGCGATTGTCTTGCGCGTCGCCTCCATGACAGCCGCGTGGTCGCGATGCGCGCCACCGAGCGGCTCCTCGATGATGCCGTCGATGATCTTGAGCGCGAGCAAGTCCTGCGCGGTGATCTTCATTGCGGTCGCGGCATCCTTGGCGCGTGCGGCGTCGCGCCACAGGATCGACGCGCCGCCTTCCGGAGAGATCACCGAATAAATGGCGTGTTCGAGCATATAGACGCGATTGCCCGTGGCGATCGCGATCGCGCCGCCCGACCCGCCCTCGCCGATGACGACGGAGACCATCGGTACTTCGAGGTTGAGGCACATCTCGGTCGAGCGCGCGATGGCTTCCGCCTGGCCGCGCTCTTCGGCGCCGATGCCGGGATAGGCGCCGGCGGTGTCGACGAGCGTGACGACCGGCAGGCCGAAGCGGTTCGCCATTTCCATCAGGCGCACGGCCTTGCGATAGCCTTCGGGCCGCGCCATGCCGAAATTGTGCTTCAGGCGGCTCTTGGTGTCGGTGCCCTTTTCCTGGCCGATCACCGCCACCGGCTGGCCATTGAAGCGGGCGAACCCGGCGACGATGGCCTCGTCCTCGGCGAACTTGCGGTCGCCGGCCATGAGCGTGAACTCGTCGAACAGCGCATCGACATATTGCAGGCAATGGGGCCGGTCGGGATGGCGCGCCACCTGCGCCTTCTGCCAGGGCGCCAGCTTCTTGTAGATTTCAACGAGCGCCTCGGCCGAACGCTTTTCCAGGCGAGCCACCTCCTCGGCGACGTCGACGCCGCCGGTCTCGCCTTCCGAAAGCTTCTTCAATTCCATGATCTGGCCGTCCAGATCCGCAATCGGCTTTTCGAAATCGAGGTAGCTGTACATTGACATGGGAACGCGGTCCGGTCGGTCTTCGGTTTGGCGGTGAGGTGGAGGCAAACGGGTTGGATGTCAAGCGTCCCGCCCTTGGGAGCTCATGCGCCCGCCAGCGGATGATGGTCGTTGACGAGCCGGTGCAGGCGCTCCTCCAGCACATGGGTATAGATTTGCGTTGTCGAGATGTCGGCATGGCCGAGCAACTGCTGGACGACGCGCAAGTCGGCGCCATTCTGCAGCAGATGGCTGGCGAACGCATGTCGCAGAACATGGGGTGACAGTTTTGCCGCGGCGACCCCGCAGCGCGCGCCGAGCGCCTTCAGATCGCGCGCGAAAACCTGCCGGGCGATATGACCGGAATGGTTTTCCGACGGAAACAGCCATATGCAGTCGTCGGAGCGCGGATCGAGGTTGCGCGCGGCCAGATGCGCCGCCATCGCGGCGCGCGCCGTGTCCGTCACCGGCACCATGCGCTCCTTGGAACCCTTGCCCTTGACCATGAAGAACGGCTCGTCACGCCAGGCGACGCTGACCGGCAGCGACACCAGTTCGCTGACGCGCATGCCCGTGGCGTAGAGCAGTTCGAGCAGCGCCCGGTTGCGCAGCGCCGCGACCCGCTCCCTCGGCTCGCACGAAAGGTCGTCGGCTTCTTCCGCCGCGCGGTCGAGAAGGCGGCCGACCTCCTCCTCGCTCAAGATCTTTGGCAAGGAGCGCGCCTTCTTCGGTGCGGCGATGACGCCCGTCGGATCGTCGCCGCGCAGGTTTTCGGCATACAGGAACCGGAAATATTGCCGCAGCGACGACAGTTTCCGCGCTTGCGACGATGCGGCGAAGCCGGAGGCCTCCAGGTTCTTCAGCCAGGCGGAGATGTCGGCAGAAGCCGCTTCCGCCAACTTTCTGGAGCGCGACGAACGCATGAAGCGCTCCGCGTCCTCGAGGTCGAGCCGGTAGGACGACAGCGTGTTATCGGAGGCGCCGCGTTCGGCGCTCATCATTTCCAGAAATGAATCGATCATGGCCGCAGGATACGGCCATGATGGTTTACCGGGAGTTTCGTTCAGTTCGGCGGATTGATCTTGTCCGCCGGAATGCGCACCTGCATTTCGCGCGGCACCGGGTGCGCGTAGAAGACAAGCGCCCACATGCCGGCATAGACGATGCCGACCAGAATCCCGATCGTCACAAGAAACCGGATCAGACTTGGCATCGTTTCCCCAAACCTCCGAAACGTTCCGGGCATCCCCTCGCCTCGCGGTATGCGATTGTGCGGCCTCAAAATCAAACCCAAAACGCGAATTTGTGACAATTCTTGACAGGGCCTCGGCGTTCATGCGCTAAGCGAACGCTAGGCAGGACCGACGGATGACCCTGGAGACGAAAGCCCATTGCGACAAGGCGCGCGCGCTGCTCGGCCAGCGCTCGATCGTCCTTGTCGGCCTGATGGGCGCGGGGAAATCCGCCGTCGGCCGCAAGGTCGCGGCCATGCTGGACCTGCCCTTCGTCGACGCCGACAGCGAGATCGAGACGGTCTCGAAAATGACGATCCCTGAACTGTTCGAGCAGTATGGCGAGCCGGAGTTCCGCGCGCTCGAAAAGCGCGTCGTTACGCGGCTCCTGAAGACCGGCCCGCAGGTGCTCGCCACCGGTGGCGGCGCCTTCATCAACGAATCCACCCGCCAGGCGATCCGGCGGCGCGGCGTCTCTGTATGGTTGTCGGCCGACATCGACATCCTGATGGAGCGCGTCTCGCGCCGCCAGAACCGGCCACTGCTGCGCAACGCCGATCCGCGTGGCGTCATGCAGAAACTGATGGCCGAACGCTACCCGGTTTACGCGACCGCCGACATCGAAGTGAAATCGCGCGACATCTCCAAGGAGGAGATGGCCGCCAACGTGGTCGCCGCCCTCGCCCGCTGGCTCGACCCGGACGGCGAGACTGCGGCAGTGGCCGCCGAAACCACCGGAGCAGAAGAAACATGACAGCCGCCGCGTCCCCGGAGACCTTGCCCGCCGAGACAGTGAATGTGGCGCTCGGCGACCGCTCCTACGACATCCTGATCGGGCCGGGCCTGCTGGCGGACGCCGGCCGCCATGTCGCAGCCGTCCTGCCGGGCGCCCGCGCGGCGATCGTCACCGACGAGAATGTCGCCGCGCACCATCTGGCGACCGTCAGGGAAAGCCTCGCCGGATCGAGCATCGGCTCGACGGATATCGTCCTGCCCGCCGGCGAACCGACCAAGCGCTTCGAGATGCTGCAGGAAGTCGTCTACAAGGTCCTCGACGCGAGGCTCGAACGCGGCGACGTGGTGATCGCGCTCGGCGGCGGCGTGATCGGCGATCTCGCCGGCTTCGCCGCCGCCATCGTGCGCCGCGGAATGCAGTTCGTGCAGATGCCGACATCCCTGCTGTCGCAGGTCGATTCCTCCGTCGGCGGCAAGACCGGCATCAACGCGCCGCACGGCAAGAACCTGATCGGCGCCTTCTACCAGCCGCGCCTCGTGCTGGCCGACACCGCCGCGCTCGACACGCTTCCCGTTCGCGAGTTCCGGGCCGGCTATGCCGAGGTCGTCAAATACGGGCTGATCGACCGGCCGGAGTTCTTCTGTTGGCTGGAGGAGAACTGGCCAAGGATCGAGGCCGGAGGACCGGAGCGCATCCACGCCATCGCTGAATCCTGCCGCGCCAAGGCCGCCGTCGTCGCCCGTGACGAGCGCGAGACCGGCGACCGCGCCCTGCTCAATCTCGGCCACACCTTCGGCCACGCGCTGGAGGCGGCGGCGAAATACGATTCGAACATCCTCGTCCATGGCGAGGGCGTGGCGATCGGCATGGTCCTGGCGCACGAATTCTCCGCCCGCATGAACCTCGCCAGCCCCGACGACGCAAGACGCGTCGCCGCCCATCTTGAAAAGGCAGGCCTGCCGACAAATCTCAATGCCATGAAGGCGCATCTGCGCGACGCCGACACGATGCTCGGCTTCATCGCGCAGGACAAGAAGGTGACGCGCGGCGCGCTCAACTTCATACTGACGCGCGGGATCGGCCAGTCGTTCATCGCGAAAGACGTTCCCGCCTCGGAAGTGCGCTCCTTCCTCGTCGACAAGATCGGACAGTAACCGGAGACCGAAACAACATGGAAATCTGGATAACGGCGGGTGTCGTTCTCGTCCTGGTCGTCCTGTCGGCGTTCTTCTCCGGCTCGGAAACCGCGTTGACCGCGACCTCGCGGGCCCGCATGCACGCGCTCGAGGGCGCGGGCGACAAGAACGCCAGAAGCGTCACCACGCTGCTGACGCGCCAGGACCGGCTGATCGGCGCGCTGCTCATCGGCAACAACCTCGTCAACATCCTGAGTTCGGCTCTGGCGACCAGCGTGTTCCTGACCCTGTTCGGGCAAACCGGCGTCGCCTACGCGACCATCGGCATGACCGTCATGCTGGTGGTGTTCGCGGAAGTGCTGCCGAAATCCTGGGCGATCTCCAACCCGGACCGCTTCGCGCTCTTCGTCGCGCCGGTCGTGCGCCGCTTCGTCGCCGTGGTCGGCCCGCTGTCGAGCCTCGTCAACGCCATCGTGCGCCGGATCCTCAAACTGTTCGGCGTCGACCTCGCCGACAATGTCTCGATGCTGACCGCGCAAGAGGAAATCCGCGGCGCGGTGGAAGTGCTGCACAAGGAAGGCTCCGTGGTGAAGGAGGAGCGCGACCGCCTCGGCGGCCTGCTCGACCTGTCGGAACTGGAAGTCTCCGACATCATGGTCCACCGCATCAACATCAAGATGGTCAGTGCCGACCTGGAGCCGGCGGCTATCGTCGCCGAGATCCTGCAGAGCCCCTACACGCGCATACCGGTGTGGCGCGGCGAGACCGACAATATCGTCGGCATCGTCCACGCCAAGGACATGCTGCGCGCGCTGCACGCGGTCGGCAACGATCCCGCCAGAATCGACATCATGAAGGTCGCCAACAAGCCGTGGTTCGTGCCCGACACCACGACGCTGCGCGACCAACTCAACGCCTTCCTGCGCCGCAAGGCCCATGTCGCCCTCGTCGTCGACGAATATGGCGAGGTGGAAGGCCTGGTGACGCTGGAAGACATCATCGAGGAAATCGTCGGCGAAATCGCCGACGAGCACGATGTCGACGTCCAGGGCATGCACACCGAGGCCGACGGCTCGATCGTCGTCGACGGTTCGGTGCCGATCCGCGACATCAACCGCGTCCTCGACTGGAACCTGCCCGACGAGGAGGCAACGACGATCGCGGGCCTTGTCATCCACGAGGCGCAGACGATTCCCGCCGAGAAGCAGGCCTTCACCTTCCACGGCAAGCGTTTCACGGTCATGAAACGCGAGAAGAACCGCATCACCAAGCTGCGCATCCGGCCGGTTTAGGTCGTTCCGCAGGCCGCGAGCAGTTCCCTCGCCCCTTCATCGCCGATCATCCCGGCGATCTCCTGTTCGCACAGGCGGGGCTTGAGCCGGCAGCACCCGGCTCCCGCCCGGTTCGCCCAGCGGCCGCCGCCGCCGGAAGGGCCGTCACCACCTGACGGTTTCGCCCGGCGCCGCCGGTTCCAGCGCCAGGGCGTGCACGCCGTCGGCGATTTCGTCGGCGAGCAATGCGTTCAGCGCCCGGTGGCGGTCGATCCGGCTCATCCCGGCAAAGGCCGGGGAGACGACGCGGACGCGGAAATGCGTCTCGCCCGAGCCGTCCACCGCGCCATGGTGGTGGCCGGCGTGCAGATGGCTTTCGTTGACCACGGCAAGGCGTTCCGGCGCATAGGCAGTCTCGATTTTTTTTGTGATGCGTTCTTCAATCGGGCCCATCGGCTTCCTACCTTGCTTCTATCCTTGCCAGTGCCCGGTTTGACGGGTAAACCAGTGCGTCCTTTTCAAGGGCGTTATGGCGGCAAATGTCGCGCCAAATCTTCCGATGTCAATGCTTGTATGGGAAGCCTCCCTCCCATAACCGTGGTCAGATGAAAACCAGTTCGAAATATTTCGATTCCATCCGGATCAATCCCGGCGGAAAGAAGAAAAAGCGCGAGGAGGAATCCTCGGCGCAGAATTGCCAGTGGGCCGGGTGCGAAAAGCCCGGAACCCACAAGGCGCCGGCCGGTCGCGACCGCGAGGGCCAGTACCTGCATTTCTGCATCGACCACGTGCGCGAATACAACAAGAATTACAATTACTTCTCCGGCCTCGGCGACGACGCGATCGCCAAGTTCCAGAAGGACGCGCTGACCGGCAACCGTCCGACCTGGAAAATGGGCACCGCCCATGTCGAGGACGCGAGCGCCGCTCCGGTCTTCTCCGACATGAAGTCGGGCACGGCGCGTTCGATGCGCATGCGCGACCCGAACTGGCGAGCCGACCGCGCCGCGATCCCGCAGATGCGAAAGCTGAAGCCGCTGGAGGCGAAGGCCATGATCGCGCTCGGCCTCAAGTCATCGGCGACCGCCGAGGACATCAAGACGCAGTACAAGGCTCTGGTCAAGAAGCACCATCCCGATGCAAATGGCGGCGACAGGACCTCCGAGGAACGTTTCCGCGAAGTCGTCCAGGCCTACCAATTGTTGAAAACCGCCGGGCTGTGCTAGTCCGGAATCCATAACCTGAAGAGAACACCCCGGCATGCGGCCTCCGCCCGCATCGAGGAGGCAAGATGAACAAGATGGAACTCGACATCGCCAACATGCCCGACACGATGGTCGACGCACGCAAGGCTTTCGGCATCGATGTCGACATGCAGGTGCCGGCCTATACCGAAGCGGACGCTTACGTGCCGGAGATCGATCCGGACTACATTTTCGACCGCGCGACGACGTTGGCGATCCTCGCCGGCTTCGCCCACAATCGCCGCGTCATGGTGTCCGGCTATCACGGCACCGGCAAGTCGACCCATATCGAGCAGGTCGCAGCAAGGCTCAACTGGCCCTGCGTGCGCATCAACCTCGACAGCCATGTCAGCCGTATCGACCTCGTCGGCAAGGACGCCATCGTCGTCCGCGACGGCAAGCAGGTCACGGAATTCCGCGACGGCATCCTGCCCTGGGCCTATCAGCACAACGTCGCGCTGGTATTCGACGAATACGACGCCGGCCGCCCGGACGTGATGTTCGTGATCCAGCGCGTTCTGGAATCGTCAGGCCGCCTGACCCTGCTCGACCAGAGCCGCGTCATCCGCCCGCACCCGGCCTTCCGCCTGTTCGCCACCGCCAACACGGTCGGCCTCGGCGACACGACCGGCCTCTATCACGGC
>JBAQHA010000089.1:0-2512 GCA_049288075.1 Oricola sp. | reverse complement strand
CCGACCAACCAGTGGTACGCCATCGCGAAGATCGGCGGGGTCATGCTCTGCCAGGCCTACCGCCGGCAATACGGCTGCGACTTCATCTCCGCAATGCCGACAAACCTCTACGGGCCCGGCGACAACTTCCACCCCGAGAACAGTCATGTGCCGGCAGCCCTGCTGCGCCGCATTCACGAGGCGAAGCAGGCTGGCGCGCCGTCTGTGAACGTCTGGGGTACCGGCCGACCGCGCCGCGAGTTTCTCCACGTCGATGACCTAGCCGACGCCTGCGTCTTCCTGATGAAAAGTTACGCGGGGGAGATGCCGATCAATGTCGGTACCGGAGAGGACGTGACCATCGCCGAATTCGCCGAGACCATCCGCGCGGTGGTCGGATACGAAGGCCGTCTGGAGTTTGACAGCTCGCGTCCTGACGGTGCGCCGCGTAAGGTGCTCGACGTGGGGGCCCTCACCAAACTGGGTTGGCGGGCAAGGATCCCCCTGCTGGAGGGCTTGAAGCAATACTATCGCTGGTTCTTGGAGAACCAGAACGCACTGCGAAGCGAATAGCGACCGCGGCACTCGAAGGACAGCAGAGGAGCATATGAAGAAGAGAGCACTGATCACCGGCGTGACGGGACAGGACGGCGCTTATTTGGCGGAGCTCCTGCTGTCCAAGGGCTATCGGGTCTGGGGAGTGAAGCGCCGAGCCTCCTCCTTCAATACCGCACGGGTCGACCATCTCTATGTCGACCCCCATATGGATGATCCGAAGTTTCGGATGTTGTACGGCGACATGACCGATGCCACCAACCTGATCCGCCTGATCCAGGAGACGCAGCCGGACGAGATCTACAATCTAGCGGCGCAAAGCCACGTGCAGGTGAGCTTCGAGACGCCGGAGTATACGGCGAACGCCGATGCGCTGGGCACGCTTCGCTTGCTGGAGGCGATCCGCATTCTCGGCCTGGAAAAGAAAACCCGCTTCTATCAGGCCTCCACTTCAGAGCTGTTCGGCAAGGTGCAGGAAACGCCACAGCGGGAGACCACGCCGTTCTATCCGCGTTCGCCCTACGCGGCCGCCAAGCTCTATGCCTACTGGATCACAGTGAATTACCGCGAAGCCTACGGTATCCATGCCTCCAACGGCATTCTGTTCAACCACGAAAGCCCGATCCGCGGTGAGACCTTTGTGACCCGCAAGATCACACGCGGGGTCGCCGCGATCAAGCTGGGCCTGCAGGACAAGATCTACCTGGGCAATCTGGACGCCAAGCGGGATTGGGGGCATGCGCGCGACTATGTCGAGGGCATGTGGCGCATCGTCCAGCACGAGCAGCCCGACGACTTCGTGCTGGCGACCGGCGAGACCCACAGCGTGCGGGAATTCGTCGAGCTCGCTTTCGCGGAGACCGGCACGACGATCCGCTGGGAAGGCGAAGGCATCGACGAGAAGGGCCGCGATGCCGGGAGCGGGGACATTCTGGTGGAGATTGACCCGCGTTATTTCCGGCCGACGGAGGTCGACCTCCTGTTGGGCGATCCCGTCAAGGCCCGAAAGGAGTTGGGCTGGAAGGCCACGACCGGCTTTAAGGACCTGATCGCTGAAATGGTCAGGGCTGACATCGAGGTAGTATCAAGAGAGCACAATCGCCGTGATCGTTAGCGCGGAGCCTCAGTCCCTGCAATACCCGAATTCCCGTGCCACCGCGCGGACCTCGGGCGCCAGGACGAAATCCTTTGGGAACGGTTGCTTCCGATTGCGCGGCAGGGGCAACTTCCATCTCAATCCGCGTTTCGCCGAGCGGTTCACCGATTTACTGTGTATCGACCTCCCGATTGACGGATCGTAGGGAAGGCCAGCAAACCTGCAGATATGCTGAAGGATATCCACCGGGTTGGTGGCCAGGTCTTCGTAGTGAATCAGAGAGAGCCTTTCCGCCGGCAACACGTCGAGCAGGCGCAGGAGATTCTCGTGGCTTTGCCGCCAGACATGCTGTCGGGTCTCAGGGGGAGATTGCCACCGGGCCCAAGCGGAGTGGAGGACGTCCAGCGGGTTACGGACCAGCGCGACGATGCGAAAGTCGTCGTCGAGACGGCGCAAGGTCTCCAGCATAGTTTCAAGCGCGGCCCAGTTCTGTAAATGATGCGGGCTTTTCTCGAAGAAGACCGGTGCATAGGTCTTTCTGAGCGCCGCCCAGCCCGCCTCGACCAGTTCGCCGTTGCTGTCGGGGACCTGAAATTCCGGACAGTTCTCGCAAATGAGCGCCCGCAATTTCTTCCGCGCATCCTCGACTGTGAACTTCGGCGTTCCGTCAAGGAATTTTTCTCTGTCTGGGCAGACCAGGATGGCCGATTTCAACCAGAACAGTGTCTCGTGCTCATAGTGTTCACTGTGTTGAACATGGTGGACGCCGGCAGTCTTGCAGATTTCTCTTTGAAATACCGACGACCCGCTGCTCTTTTCGGACAGCAAGATCAGCGAGCGTTCCGCCGTCACCGTCGGCGTTGCGATGGAAGCGGTCGATTC
>JBAQHA010000088.1:0-29062 GCA_049288075.1 Oricola sp. | reverse complement strand
CTTCCGGCGGCTGCAGCGACGTTTCGCCGGCGACGGCGAGATGATGGGAAATGCGCCAGAGGTGATAGGCGGTGCGATGCAGCCAGCGCGCCGCGTCGAGACGCAGCAGCGTCGTGCCGGTGCCGATCTCGCCATGGGCGGCGGCATCGATGGTGTGTTCGCGCATGACGTGACGTTGTTCGCGCAGGACCGAGCGCAATTTGTCGAAGCGCGGCTCGAGCGCTGCGTCGTCGCCGGTCTCAATGAGGCGGACAACCAGTGATCGCATTGCGCGGGCGAGCCGCCACAGGCGGCGATCCGTGCGCAAGGCGCGGATGCGGGCGGTCTGTTGGCAGCGGTTGAGTAACCGGTTGAGATGATCAAGCGCGTGCATCGCCGCCAGGTAGCGCTCATGCAGGCGCATCCCATTGTGATCGGTACGGATGCGTTCCAAAAAGAGCCGAGCCGCATCCAGCGCATCGCGCAGTTCCCGCAGCCGCGCCGGCTCGATTTCGCGCGCGCCACCCGGCGCAAGAAGGCCATCGAGCACGCGCGCAAGCTCGAAGGCGATGGCGTGGACCGTGGTGATCGCCGCATCGAGCGCGGCCGAGGGGCTCGACAGCAGACGTTCGTCGAGCGCGTCGGCGAGCGGCGCGCCGCTTTCCGGCACGATGCGGATCACGAAACGGGCGAACGTATTGGTGAACGGCAGCACCAACAGCACGCCGAGCACGTTGAACAGCGTATGGAAGGCCACGAGCGCGAATTGCGCGTCGCCGCCGCCGGCAAGCCAGGGTTCCACGCGCCAGACATAGAGTGGCAGCAACACGAAGGCCATGCCGCCGGTCGCCACATTGTAGAGCACATGAGCGTAACCGGTGCGGCGCATCGCGGTGGAACCGCCGATCACCGCCAGCACAGCCTTGAAGGTGGTGCCGACATCCATGCCGATAACCATTGCGCCGGCCTGCGTGAACGAGATCGCACCGGCATGCAGCGCCACCAGCGCGGTCGCGACGCCGGCGCTGGAGGATTGCGTAACCAGCGTGATGGCGACACCAATCAGCACGAGTTCCAGCCGGCCGAATATCGTGTCACCGGGAAAGCTATCCGGTGTCACCACGCCTTCGAGCGCGCCGAGGCCCGCCTGCATGATGTCGATGCCCATGAACAAGAGGCCGAAACCGGCGATGCCGAGACCGAGTCTGGAAACGAAACCACCAGCGAACATACGCAGCAGCACGCCGAGAAGCGTCAGCGGCATGGCCGCCAGGCCGAGCTTGAACTTGAAGCCGAGCGCCGCGACCAGCCAGCCGGTGATCGTGGTGCCGATATTGGCGCCGAAAATGATGCCGAGCGCATGCGGAAAGGTCAGCAGGCCGGCGCCGACGAGGCCGATGGTGATGACGGTCGTCGCGCTCGACGACTGAATCAGCGCCGACGTCGCCGCGCCAGTCGCCGCGCCCGACCAGGGGCTTTTCGTGAAGGCAGCCAGGACCTGACGCAGCCGGTCGCCCGCCATGCCGCGCAGGCTGTCGGTCATCAGCAGCATGCCGAGGAGGAACAGGCCGATGCCGCCGGCGGCCTGCATGAGTTCGGAAATCATGGCGCCTTTCTAACCCGCTATTTGCGACGCGAACAGCGGCCATCAAGCGGTTCATTTCCGCCGGCGACGGGACATGACCTCGCTTTCCGTAAATGCGGCCTCCGGTTCAGTTCTCGTCAGTATGTCACAAGGGAGCCTTTGCACTCCGGCAAACATGACAGAAATTGCCCGAGTCGCGCCCTTTTACGGGCCTGGATCCTTCGGCTTCGCCAATCGCGCGACTGGGGGATCGCATGCAGGGACTCGCATTTCGTTTCTTCTTTGCGGCCGCCATCTACGCTATTCCGTACAATTTGCTCGGCATCCACATGGCGGCTGCGCATCGCCATACGCTGGCGCCGGTTCACGCCCATATCAATCTCGTCGGCTGGGCATCGATGGGCCTTTTCGGCCTCTACTACCATGCCGTGCCGAAGGCGGCGGCTTACCGGCTGGCCTCGATCCAGTTCTGGATCTCGTCAATCGGCCTGCGGGGCCTCGTTCCGGGCATCGCGCTGGCGGTGACAAGGCAGTTCGAGACACTCGCCGCGATATCGTCGATCGTCGTGTTCTCCGGTATGGTCCTGTTCGTGCTCATCGTCTGGCGCAATCGCGGCACGTGAGGGATCGCGGCATTGCGGCGGGTCGAAGACACACTATATTCAAGTCGCGCGGCCGGATGCGAACCGGCCAGGGGCACCAGATTTCAACGGGCGAGGAAAGGGTTCTTGATGATTGTCCTGGCACCCCGGCGAGCCGGGCGGAGACACGGATAGGTTCACGGATCGGTCGACGCGGATGGTTCCGCGCGCCGCCTGATTTCTGTTGTCTCTGCCATCGGCTGAATTCCCGAACGCCCGCCCGCTCGAAGCTGGCGGCGCTTTCGGTGTTTTTCAACGGCTGAACCCGATCACCGGGTGAAAGCCGCTACCCGTGTTGGACCAATGATCAACGATCTTTCCGAACTGGCCGATCTCGGCTGGAGTTCGCACTACATCGCGCAACTCGACCCTGAAGACTTCGATGACCTGACCCCGGTGCGCGTGATCGCCGTGCACCGCAACGGCCTCGATATTGTCGGCGCGGGGATAGAAGCGCTTGTCCCGCCCTATTCGAGCGGGGAAACCGCAGAAGGCATCGCCACGGTCGGCGACTGGCTGCTGCTCGACCCGGCGACGATGCTCGTCCGGCGCATGCTGGACAGAAAAAGCCTGTTCAAGCGCCGCGGCGCCGGCACGGGCCGGCAACTCCAGTTGATCGCCGCGAATGTCGATACGTTGTTCATCGTCACCTCGTGCAACCAGGACTTCAATGTCGCCCGGCTGGAACGCTATCTGGCGCTCGCGCGGGAGGCCGGCGTCACGCCGGTGATCGTGCTGACCAAGGCGGATCTGACGGACACGCCGGAGGATTTCGAGCGCGCCGCCGCCCGGCTCATGCCGGCGCTGTGCGTCGAAACAGTCGACGCGCGCAACCGGGAGAGCGTCGAGCGCCTCGCGGCATGGTGCGGGCGCGGCGAGACGATCGCGCTTGTCGGCTCGTCCGGCGTCGGGAAATCGACCCTGATCAACACGCTGACCGGCGCCGGAGCGATCGCCACCGGCGGTATCAGGGAAAACGACGCCAAGGGCCGTCACACGACGAGTGGCCGGATGCTGCACCGGTTGCCGGCGGGAGGTTGGTTGCTGGACACGCCCGGCATGCGCGAACTGCAAATGACCGACGTCCAATCGGGTATCGGCGATGTGTTCTCCGATGTCGTCGGCATCGCCGAAAGCTGCCGCTTTCGCGATTGTGCTCACGAGTCGGAACCCGGTTGCGCCGTGAACGAGGCGATCGCCACCGGGACGCTCGATTCGGACCGGGTGCGTCGCTGGAAGAAACTCGTTGCAGAGGAAGCCCACAACACTGCGACCCTGGCGGAGCGGCGGGCCCGCGAGAAGAGTTTCGGCAAGATGGTCAAGCGCATCGTGAAGGACAAGAAGCGACGGCGCGAAGACTGAACTGGCGCGCTTCGAACCGCGAAAGAGCCGTCTCGCTTCGGCGGGACGGCTCGGTTATGTTCGGCCACGAAGCCGAAACAAGGAGCCGTCCCGTGGCCGAACCGCGTTCTCCCCGCCTTGCCGTCCTGATCGACGCCGACAACACATCCGCAAAGATCGCCGACGGGCTGTTCGAGGAAATCGCCAAGATCGGCGAAGCGAGCGTGCGCAGGATCTATGGCGACTTCTCCAGCCCGCGCATGAAGGGATGGAACGAGATCATGCTCAGCCACGCGATCGTGCCGCAGCAGCAATTCGCCTATACCACCGGCAAGAACGCCTCCGACATCACGCTGGTGATCGACGCGATGGACCTCCTGCATTCCGGCCGTTTCGACGGGTTCTGCCTCGTCTCGTCGGACAGCGACTTCACGCGGCTCGCCTCGCGCATCCGCGAACAGGGCATCGACGTATATGGTTTCGGCGAGAAAAAGACGCCAGAGAGTTTCCGCCAGGCGTGCCGGCGCTTCATCTATACCGAGAACTTGCTGCCCGAATCGCCGGCCGCAAAGGGAACCGAGGTCAGGCGCGAACAGGCGACGAAGGCGGTCTCGCTGATCGAAAAGGCCATCGAGCAGGTTCAAACGGAGGAAGACGCCTGGGTGACGCTCGGCGCGGTCGGAACGCAGCTTTCCAATCTCGCTTCGGACTTCGACCCGCGCACCTTCGGCGCGCGCAAGCTGTCCGATCTCGTGCGCAAGACCGGCGCCTTCGAGGTCGACCATCCCGAGGGCGGCTCGATCCGCATCCGCAAGAAACAGGCCGAAACCGGCGGCAGGAGGAAGGGCTGAGGAGGGACATGCGCGTCCTCGTACTCGGCGGGTACGGGCTGATCGGCGCAGGCGTCGTGCGCCATCTGCGTAGCGCCGGCTTCGCGGTCGGCGGTCTCGGTCGCAGCGAAGAAACCGCACGGCGCGTGCTGCCGGGGATCGAATGGACCATTCGTGACATGGCGGCGATGCTGTCGCCGGGCGACTGGCGGCCGGTCGTCGCGGGCTACGATGCGGTGGTCAATTGCGCCGGCGCGTTGCAGGACGGACCGCGCGACGCGCTGCAGGCCATCCATGCCGATGCTGTCGCCGCGCTGGCGAAGACCTGCGCGGACAGTGGCGTGCGTCTCGTGCAAATCTCGGCGACCGGCGCGTCGACGGATGCCTCCACCCTGTTCATGCGCTCCAAGGCGGAAGGCGACGCCGCGATACGCGCGGCCGGCGGTGACTTCACGATCTTGCGGCCCGGCCTGGTGATCGCGCCGACGGCCTATGGCGGCACGGCGCTGCTGCGCATGCTGTCCGCCTTTCCGCTGATCCAGCCGATCGCCTATCCGGCCACGCCGGTACGCACGGTTTCGCTTACCGATCTTGCCGAGGCGATCGAAATGGCCGCGCGAGGCGAACTCGGATCGGGCGAAACGATCGACCTGGTGGAGGAGCGTTCGCAGACGCTCGGCGCCATCGTCGCCGGCATGCGGCGCTGGCTCGGCTTCGCGCCGGCGCATGCGCAGATCGCGATGCCAGTCGCAATCACCGCCGCCATCCGCCGCGGCGCTGACATGCTTGGTCTTCTGGGCTGGCGATCGCCACTCAGAAGCACCGCCATGGAGGTCATGCGCGAGGGCGTCGATGGCGACCCCGCGCGCTGGCGCGAGTTGACCGGGCGGCCGATGACACCATTCGAAACAACGCTTGCGGCGATGCCTGCGCGCAGCGAAGACCGGATTGCCGCCCGGATGGCATTGGCGATGCCCTTCTCGGTGGCCGCGCTGTTCTTCCTGTGGGCGGCGTCGGGGATCGTCGGGTTCTGGCGTGCCGAGGCGGCGTCGGGAGTGCTGACCGCCGGCGGCTGGCCGGACGGGTTGGCGAAAGCCTCGGTCCTGTTCTGGGCCGCCGTCGATCTCGTGCTGGCAGCCTTGCTGCTCGTCCGGCGTTTCGCCGCCCCCGCGTGCCTCGGAATGGCGGGCGTGAGCCTGATCTACCTCGTCGCGGCGAGCGTCTTCACGCCGTGGCTGTGGGCCGATCCGCTCGGCTCGCTGGTCAAGGTCGTGCCGATCGTCGTGCTGGCGCTCGTCTGCCACGCGATGCTGCAGGAGCGCTGATGGAATACGAACTGATCCTGCGGTGGCTGCACGTGATCGGCGCCTGCGTGCTGCTCGGCACCGGCGCGGGTATCGCCTTCTTCATGGTGATGGCGGTGCGCACCGGAAAGCCGGCGCTGATCGCCCATGTCGCCGCGACGGTGGTGATCGCCGACGCGCTGTTCACCGCGACCGCCGTCATTGCCCAGCCGGTGACCGGCTACCTGTTGGCGCTGAAAGTCGGCTGGCCGCTGACGCAAGGCTGGGTCGCGCTGTCGCTCGTCCTCTATGTCGTCACCGGCGTGTTCTGGCTGCCGGTGGTGTGGATCCAGATCCGCCTGCGCGACCTGGCGCGGCAGGCCGCAGTGGAAGGCGCTGCCCTGCCCGATGCCTTCCATCGGCTCTATCGCATCTGGTTCGCTTGCGGCTTTCCCGCCTTCGCGGCAGTTATAGCCATTGTCTGGCTGATGCTGGCGCGGCCTGATATCGGTTGGTGAACGGGAGGGAACGGGAATGAACGGATTTACGGCCGGTATTATCTATTTCGCGCTGGTTTTCGCCGCGGGGTTCGTCCTGGGATCGATCCGTACGCTGCTGCTCATGCCCGTCCTGGGGCCGACAGTGTCGGTGCTGATCGAGCTCCCGTTCATGCTGACGATCGCCTGGTTCGTCTGCCGGTGGATTGTCCGACGGTTCACGGTTTCCGCCGCCGTCGAAGACCGTATCATCATGGGCGCCACGGCTTTCGTATTGCTGATGGTCGCGGAGTACCTGCTCGCCTTCGCGCTCGCCGGCATCTCGCCGGATATCTATTTCGCCGGATATGCCTCGGTTCCAGGCGTCATCGGTCTCGCCGGGCAGGTCGCGTTCGCTGTGTTTCCGGTGCTGCAGGCACGACAGACGGGCTAGACCAACTCGACGTCCACCACGCCGGGAATCGCCTTGACCGCGCCGGCGACAGGTGGGGAGACCTGGTAGGTGTCGGGCAGCGAAATCTCCACCTCGCCGCCGCCCTCGCCCTTGATGACGATCAGCGAGACAGGGCTGTCGCCGCGCTTCTTCAGATGGGCGGCGATGCTTTTGACCGGCGAATGGTCGCGCAGATAGATGCGTAGCGCGTGGGTCTGGCGGCTTGCCTCATCGTCGAGGCGCTGCACCGTGTTGGCGCGCAGGCCGATTCCTTCCTCGCGGTTCTCGGCGGCGACCGTCAGCACGACCGACTTGCCGACCTCCATCAAATCCTCATAGGCGGCGAGCATTTCGGAGAACATCACCACCTCGAACTGGCCGGTGGCGTCCGAGAGGACGAAAATGCCCATCTTGTTGCCGGTGCGGGTGCGGCGAACCTGTTTCGAAGCGACGGTGCCGGCGAGCCGGCCGGCCTGCGCGCCGCGCCTGACAGCGAGCGAGAAATCCGCATATTGCTGCACCCGCATCTTTTCGAGGACCGGCGCGTAATCGTCCAGCGGATGGGCGGAGAAGTAGAAACCGATCGACTGGAACTCGCGGAGCAGTTTCTCCGAGGTCGTCCACGGGTCGGTCGCCGGAAGGTACAGGCGTTCCGGCTCGACGGCCGACATCGCGCCGAAGATATCGGCCTGGCCGCTTTCGGCCTGCTCCACCGTGCGCTGGGCGAGGCCGATGATGCGGTCGAGCCCGGCCACCAGCGACGCGCGATCATGGCCAAAACAGTCGAGCGCGCCGGCAGAGATCAGGCCTTCCATCGCGCGGCGGTTGACGATGCGCGGATCGATGCGGCTGGCAAAGTCCTCGAGGCTGGCGAAGGGCTTGCCGCCGCGGCGCTCGACAATGTGATCGACGGCCGCCTCGCCGACGCCCTTGATAGCGGCCAGCGCATAGAAGATCGTGTTCTCGGCGACCTCGAAGACGCGGAACGACGTCTGCACCGACGGCGGCATCACCTCGATGCCGAGGCGCATCGCGTCGCGGCGGAAGTCGTTCAGCTTGTCGGCGTTCGCCATGTCGTAGGTCATCGACGCGGCGAGGAATTCCACCGGGTAATGCGCCTTCATGTAGGCGGTCTGGTAGGAGACGATGGCGTATGCGGCGGCATGCGACTTGTTGAAGCCGTAGTCGGCGAATTTCGCCAGGAGGTCGAAGATGAAGTCCGCCTGCGGCTTCGATACACCGCGCTCCGTCGCGCCCTCGACGAAGACGGCACGCTGCTTTTCCATCTCTGCGCGGATCTTCTTGCCCATGGCGCGGCGAAGCAGATCCGCCTGTCCGAGCGAATAGCCGGCCAGTTCCTGAGCGATCTGCATCACCTGTTCCTGGTAGACGATGACGCCCTGCGTCTCCCTGACCAGATGATCGATCTTCGGATGGATCGAGGCGATTTCCTCGTCGCCATGCTTGCGCGCGTTGTAGGTCGGGATATTCTCCATCGGCCCCGGGCGGTAAAGCGCCACGAGCGCGATGATGTCCTCGATGCGGTCCGGCTTCATGCCGATCAGCGCCTTGCGCATGCCCGCCGACTCCACCTGGAACACGCCGACAACCTCGCCGCGCGACATCATCTCGTAGGTCGGCCTGTCGTCGAGCGGCAGATTGGAGAGGTCGATATCGATGCCTTTGCGCGCCACCAGATTGACCGCCATCTTCAGGACGGTCAGCGTCTTCAGACCGAGGAAGTCGAACTTCACCAGTCCCGCCTGTTCGACCCACTTCATGTTGAACTGGGTGACCGGCATGTCGGAACGCGGGTCGCGATACATCGGCACCAGTTGCGACAGCGGCCGGTCGCCGATGACGATGCCCGCGGCGTGCGTCGAAGCGTGGCGGTAGAGCCCTTCGAGCTTGAGCGCCATATCGAGCAGTTGCCCGACGATCGGCTCCTTGTCCTTTTCCTCCTGGAACTTGGCCTCGCCCTCGATCGCCTTGGCGAGCGGCGTAGGGTTGGCGGGATTGTTCGGCACCAGCTTGCAGAGCCGGTCGACCTGACCATAAGGCATTTCCAGCACGCGGCCGACATCGCGCAGCACGGCGCGCGCCTGCAGCGTTCCGAAGGTGATGATCTGGCCGACCTGATCGCGGCCGTAACGCTCCTGCACATAGCGGATCACTTCCTCGCGGCGGTCCTGGCAGAAGTCGATATCGAAGTCCGGCATCGAGACGCGGTCGGGATTGAGGAAGCGCTCGAACAGCAGCGAGAAACGCAAGGGATCGACATCGGTGATCGTCAGCGCCCAGGCGACGAGCGAACCGGCGCCCGAGCCGCGGCCCGGGCCGACGGGGATGTCATGGGCCTTCGCCCACTTGATGAAGTCGGCAACGATCAGGAAGTAGCCCGGGAACTGCATCTTCTCGATGATGCCGAGTTCGTATTCGAGCCGCTCGTCGTAGTTGCCGCGCGTATAGCCATCGCTCATGCCCTGCTCGGCCAGACGCATGTCGAGGCCCTCGCGGGCCTGCCTGCGCAATTCTGCGGCTTCGGCGTCGAGCGCGGCGGCGGCGTCCATGGCATCGGCGCCGGCGGTGAAGCGCGGCAGGATCGGCTTGCGCGTCTGTGGATAGTAGGAACAGCGCCGGGCGATTTCGACGGTGTTCGCCGTCGCCTCCGGAAGATCGGCGAAGAGCTTCACCATGTCCGCTTCCGGCTTGAGCCAGTGGTCCGGCGTCAGGCGGCGGCGCTCGTCGATGGAGAGAAGCGAGCCCTCGGCAATGGCGATCAGGGCGTCATGCGCCTCGAAGTCCTCTTCCTTGAGGAAGAAGGCCTCGTTCGTCGCGACGAGCGGCAGGCCGTGCGCGTAGGCGAGTTCGACGGTTGCGTATTCGACGGCGCGGTCATAGCCGCGATGGCGTTGCAGTTCGACATAGAGCCGGTCGCCATAGATCCCCTTCAGGAACGCCAGGCGCTGTTCGGCAAGCGCCTGGTGGCCTTCGGCGATCATGCGCCCGATCGGCCCGCGCGGGCCGCCGGTGAGGCAAATGACGCCTTCGGCCCGTCCGGCGAGCCAGCCGGCACCGATCTGGGCGCGGGAACTGTCCTCGGAATCGAGATAGGCGCGGCTGACGAGTTCGACCAGGTTGGCGTAGCCGAACTCGGTCGCGGCGATCAACACGATCGACTCGGACGCCTCGCGCAGCGAAACCTTGGCGTTGCCGGCGCGCGGCGTCGCCATCTCGCCGTCGAAGACGAGATCGAGCTGGCAACCGACGATCGGCTGGAGTCCGTCCTCGGAAGCCTTCTGCGCAAATTCGAGCGCGCCGAAGAGATTGTTGGTATCGGCGATGCCGATCGCGGGCATGCGGTTCGCCGCGGCGAAACCGATGACCTTCTTCAAAGGCAGGGCGCCCTCGAGCAGAGAATAGGCGGAATGGACACGCAGGTGGACAAAGCCCGGCTCGACCAGTGTCTGCCCCTCGCCGTCTTTTTCCGCTTCCGCGCCCATTACAATGTCCGTTTCCCGTTCCGTCCGTCACACATTTCAGGTGCCGTAACAGAGTCGCTTCGCGATCACTATGGGAGGGCGCGGGGCCTAGGTCCAGCGCCGCCGGGACATTGCCCCGGCAGGGCTGTGGATAGCAGATTTCAGAGCGCGTTGACGCAGATGGAGAAGGTGGCCACGAAAGCGGCGATCGAAACGAAAGAGGCGATATCGCGAACGAAGAGGGTCATGGATCAGTCTCCTTGTTTTGCTTGTGAACCCTTTATGTTCGATTTATGTTCTCTTTTCAAGGGAAAGAAGTCCTATCCACGAAATCCCCACTCGGTCGGTTAACGAACGGTGAACAAGCTCAGGCGGTGAAGGGGATGATGCGGCCGTTGTCGAGCGTGACGACCCGATCCATGCGCTCGGCGAGCGTATGGTTGTGGGTGGCGACAAGCGCCGCAAGGCCCGATTGGCGGGCAAGCGCGGACAGCGCCTCGAAGACATAGCCCGACGTCTCGGGATCGAGGTTTCCCGTCGGCTCGTCGGCGAGAAGGATGAGCGGCGCGTTGGCGACCGCGCGGGCAATGGCGACGCGCTGCTGCTCCCCGCCGGAGAGCTCGGCCGGGCGGTGCTCGGCGCGCGGACCGATCCGCATATAGTCGAGCAATTGGTGCGCCCGGTCGGCAGCTTCCGTCTTCGACAGACCGCGGATCATCTGCGGGATCATGACGTTTTCGAGCGCGGAGAACTCGGGCAGCAGGTGATGGAACTGGTAGACGAAACCGATGTCGTTGCGGCGGCGCGCCGTGCGCTCGCCGTCCGACAGGGCGCCACAGGCCTGGCCGTTGACATAGACCTCGCCGCCGTCGGGGCGTTCCAGCAGCCCGGCGGTGTGCAACAGCGTCGACTTGCCGGCACCTGACGGCGCGACAAGCGCGACCATCTCGCCGGTCTTCAATTCGAAATCGGCGCCCTTGAGGATCTCGAGGCGATGATCGGCCTCGACATAGGCGCGCTGCACGCCTTCGAGGCGCAGGACGGCGGACGACTTGGCCATCACTCGTACCTCAGCGCTTCGACCGGATCGAGTTTTGCGGCCCGCCATGCCGGCAGAATCGCGGCGAGGAAGGACAGGCCGAGCGACAGCAGGATGACCGCTATCGTCTCGTAGGGGTTCATCTTGGCCGGGATTTCGCTCAGGAAGCGGATCGTCGGATCCCAGACGTCGGTGCCGGACAGCCAGTTCATCACGCGCTGGATGCCCCTGATGTTCCAGCAGACGAGCAGGCCGAGGACCAGGCCCGCCGCTGTGCCGACGAAGCCGACGCCGATACCGGCCATGATGAAGATGCGCATGACGGAAGCCTGCGTCGCGCCCATGGTGCGCAGGATGGCGACGCCCCTCGACTTTTCCTTCACCATCATGATCAGGCTGGCGACGATATTGAGCGAGGCGACAACCACGACGATCGACAGGATCATGAACATGGCGTTCCGCTCGATGATGAGCGCGGAGAAGAAGGACTGGTTGCGCTGGCGCCAGTCGGAGACGTAGACCGGCCGTCCTGCCGCCTGCTCGACCTGCGGCCGGATGGCGTCGACCGCGTCGGGATCCTCTATGAAGACCTCGATCACCTGGGCCTGGCCTTCCTGGTTGAAATAGAGCTGCGCTTCCTCGAGCGGCATGAAGATGATCGAGCGGTCATATTCCGACATGCCCATCTCGAAAATCGCGCGGACCGGATAGGACTTGACGCGCGGCGTCGTGCCGAACGGCGTCACGTCGCCTTCGGGCGAGATGACCTTGATCAGGTCGCCGGGAACGAGGCCGAGATCGAGGGCCATGCGCGAGCCGATCGCCACGCCGTCGCCGGTCAGGTAGGCCTCGGCGGTGCCCTCCTTGATATTTTTGGACAGCGACTCGAGCTTGACGAAATCCTCGCCGCGAAGGCCGCGCACCAGGACGCCGGAGCCGGCGCCGACATTGCCCGTGGCAAGCGCCTGACCCTCGACGATCGGCGTGACCATCGTGACGCCCGGCAACTTGGCGATGCGCGCCGCGACATCTTCATAATCCGTCAGCGGGGTATCGATGGCCGAGATCACCAGATGGCCGTTCAGGCCGAGGATGCGGTCGAGCAGTTCGCCGCGGAAGCCGTTCATCACCGCCATGACGATGATCAGGGCGGCGACGCCCAGGGTAACGCCGATCAGCGAGATCAGCGTCACGATGGAGACGGCGGCCTCCTTGCGGCGCGGCTTCAGGTAACGCCAGGCGACCAGCCGCTCGAAGGACGAGAAAGGGCGCGCCGAACCGTTGCGCGGAGCGGGCGCGGCCGGCTGTTCGGTGTCGGCGACGGCGGCCACGCGGTCAGGCGCCCTTCGCGATCAGGTTGACGGCGGCATCCGGCGTCAGCTCCTGCTTTTCGCCCGTCTTGCGGTTCTTGACTTCGACCATGCCCGCCGCGACGCCGCGCGGGCCGACCGTCAACTGCCAGGGCAGGCCGATCAGGTCCATGGCAGCGAATTTCGCGCCGGCGCGCTCGTCGGTGTCGTCGAGCAGCGGATCGACCCCGGCAGCGACGAGCTTGCCGTAGAGGTCATCCGACCAGCTGTCGCAGCCATTGTCGCCGGGCTTCATGTTGATGATCGCCGCACCGAAGGGCGCGACGCTTTGCGGCCAGATGATTCCATTGTCGTCATGGGAAGCCTCGATGATGGCGGCGATGAGGCGGGTCGGACCGATGCCGTAGGAGCCCATCGAAACGAGATGCTCCTTGCCGTCGGGACCGGTCACCGTCGCGCCCATGGGCTCGGAATACTTGGTGCCGAAATGGAAGATATGTCCGACCTCGATGCCGCGCGCCGACAAGCGCTCGCCGCTCGCCGTCTTCTCCCACACGGCCTCGTCGTGCATCTCCTCGGTCGCCGCATAGGGCGTCGTCCATTTCTCGACGATAGACGCCATCTCGGCGTCATCGGAGAAATCGACGCCGGCGCCCGGCACCGCCATCTCGAGATAGGCGCGGTCGCAGAAGACCTGGCTCTCGCCGGTGTCGGCGAGGATGATGAATTCGTGGCTGAGATCGCCGCCGATCGGGCCGGTGTCGGCGCGCATCGGGATCGACTTCAGGCCCATGCGGGCAAAGGTGCGCAGATAGGCGACAAACATGCGATTATAGGCCGCCTTCGCGCCCTCGAAGTCGAGGTCGAAGGAATAGGCGTCCTTCATCAGGAATTCGCGCCCGCGCATCACGCCAAAGCGCGGCCGCACCTCGTCGCGGAACTTCCACTGGATATGGTAGAGGTTCAACGGCAGATCCTTGTAGGACTTCACATAGGCGCGGAAGATGTCGGTGACCATTTCCTCGTTGGTCGGGCCATAGAGCATGTCGCGCTCGTGGCGGTCGGTGATGCGCAGCATCTCCTTGCCGTAGTCATCGTAGCGGCCGCTTTCGCGCCACAGCTCGGCCGACTGGATGGTCGGCATCAGGATCTCGATGGCGCCGGAGCGATTCTGCTCCTCGCGAATGATCGCGTTGACCTTGTTTAGAACCTTCAGACCCAGCGGCAGCATGGAATAGATGCCGGCCGACTGCTGGCGGATCATGCCGGCACGCAGCATGAGCCGATGGGAGACGATCTCGGCCTCCTTGGGATTCTCTTTCAGGAGGGGAAGAAAGTAACGCGACAAACGCATGGCTGAGTCCAGGAATTCAGTGATCGGCTATTGCAAGAATCAGGCGCATTTCCGGCCTGTCGGCAGTCTTCATAGTGCGGTTCGGCGGCAAATGGAAACGGTTCTGCGGGAATTCCGGCGGCCGCTGACGACGGGTACGCATAGGTCAAGTATCTCAACGTGCGGTTGGAATCATTTTTTCGGTGACAACGGCGTTAAGCATTGCTACGAAAGGCTCCGGTTTCCCTCGGCGCAAGTCGATGGAGCCGGTGAAGCGGCCAAAGTCTTGGGAGGATAAGATTTTCCGCGCTTGCATGTCGAGCTGCGACGCTGAGCAATCAGTGGATGAAAATCAGGCCGGTTCTGAGTGGCAGGGTGAAAGCCCTGCCACTTAATTTTTTCGCTTCCCGCAAAACCTATCCCTCGAAATGCGGCACGATTCGCGGCAGGTCGTTGGCGCTGTATCCGAGTACCGACGTCAGCACGTAGAAGATGCCGAAGACAATCAGCGAAATCACGGTCGTCAGCAGCATCTTGCGCAACAGCGCGGGCTTCGCCGGCGCGCCGTGATCGGTGCCGAGCGTGACATTGTCGTCCTCGATCTGGCTTCGCACGCCGATCGGCAGGATCGCGAAAAGGACGACCCACCAGATGATGAAGTAAATCGCGACTATGGAAATCCAGCTCATGCCTGTTCCAGTTCGATCAGCGTGCCGTCGAAATCCTTGGGGTGCAGGAACAGCACGGGCTTGCCATGCGCGCCGGTCTTCGGCTCGGCGTCGCCGAGCACGCGCACGCCCTCGGCTCTCAGCGCGTCGCGCGAGGCGATGATGTTCTCGACCTCGTAGCACATGTGATGGATGCCGCCGGACGGGTTCTTCGCCAGGAAGGCAGCAATCGGCGAATTGTCGCCGAGCGGCTCCAGCAGTTCCGTCTTGGTGTTCTCCAATTCGACGAAAACGACAGTGACGCCGTGTTCGGGCAACGCCTGCGGCTCCGACACTTTCGCGCCGAGGACATTGCGGTACTTGCGCGCGGCGGCGGCGATGTCCGGCACCGCGATTGCGACGTGGTTCAATCTTCCGAGCATGATGTCCTCCAATAGCGGGGTCAGGCGCTCGACACGAGCACGCTGACCAGCGGCTTCTTGCCCCAGGCGTCGCGGGCGGCGGCGCGCACGGCGCCATGCACCGCGCGTTCGACAAGCTCCAGGTCGCGGCGACGGGCGCGCGGTATGCTCTCGACCGCGTCGACTGCTGCGTCGTACATCAGGTCCTCGATGTCCTCGCCGCGCGCATCGGTCTGCGGCACGCCGATGGCGACGATGTCGGGGTCGGCGGCCAGTTCGTGGTGCTTGTTGAGCACAATGGACACCGCCACGTGGCCAGCGAAGGAAAGGCGGCGGCGGTCGGCGATGCCGAGCTCCGCCTCGTCGCCGATCAGGCTGCCGTCCTTGTAGATCTGGCCATGCGGAATGTCCTCGATGATCTCCGGATCGCCCGGCGCGAAGCGCACGAGGTCGCCGTTTCGCGCCGGCACGATATCGCGAATGCCGCATTCGGCCATCAGTTTCGCGTGGGCGGCAAGATGCGCCGCCTCGCCGTGAACCGGGACGCCGATCGCGGGTCGCGTCCACTTGTACATCTCTCGCAACTCGTTACGGCGCGGATGGCCGGAGACATGCACCAGCGCGTCGCCGTCCTCGATGACCTCGATGCCCATGTCGATGAGACGGTTCTTCGTTTCGATGACGGCCTTCTCGTTGCCGGGAATCATGCGCGAGGAATAGACGACCGTATCACCCGCCGTCAGCGCCACGTCGCGCATCTCGTCACGCGACAGCTTGGCCAGTGCGGCGCGCGGCTCTCCCTGCGAGCCGGTCAGGATGATGACGACCTTGTCGCGCGGGATGTATCCGAAGTTCTCCTCCGCCAGGAACGGCGGCAGGCCTTCCATATAGCCGAGTTCGCTCGCCACATCGACGACGCGCTTCATCGAGCGCCCAAGCAGCAGCACCTCGCGGCCGCAGTCCCGTGCGGCGGCGGCGATCGAGCGGATGCGGCCAACATTGGAGGAGAAGGTAGTGACGGCCACCCTGCCCTCCGCCGCTTCGATGACCTTGCGCAGACCGTCGGCGACTTCCTTTTCGGAAGGCGACACGCCCTCGCGCATGGCGTTGGTCGAGTCGCAGATCAGCGCGAGGATGCCGCGGTCGCCAAGTTTCTCGAAGGCGTTACGGTCAATTTTCGGCCCCATCGCGGGTTCGTCGTCGTCCTTCCAGTCGCCGGTATGCAGCACCGTGCCTAGCGGTGTGGTAATTGCAAGCGACACGGGTTCGGGAATCGAGTGGGTGACCGCGACGGTCTCGATCTCGAACGGCCCGGCATGGAATTTTCCGCCCGGTTGGAACACGCTGACGCCGATCTTCGGCGCGCCGGGCTCCGACTGGGCCTTCGCCTCAAGCAGTCCGGCCGTAAACGCCGTGGCGTGGACGGGAAGCGTGCCTTCCGGCGAGATGCGTGGGTAGAGCGCCAGGACGGCGCCGTAATGGTCTTCATGCGCGTGCGTAATGATCAGCGCGCGGACGTTGTGGCGCTCGGCTTCGAGGAAGCGGATATCGGGCAATACGAGATCGACGCCCGGCAGATCGGGACCGGGAAAGGTCACGCCGCAGTCGACCACGATCCACTCGCGATGGCCCGAAGGCCCGAACCCGTACATCGCCAGGTTCATACCGATTTCACCCACGCCGCCGAGCGGCACAAACACAAATTCATCCATGGTCATTCTTGTTCTTTTTCCGGTGCGGGATCCGCACGGCGTGTTGAGTTTTCGAAGAAAAGGTCGCCAGCGGAAATCGGCCGAAGAATCCCCTCGCCGGTGCGGAGCAGCAATGTCCCGTCGGCGTCTATTCCCTCAAATAAGCCTTCGACCCGCGACGTTGCAAGGTTGACGGTGATGGTTTCGCCCAGTCCCCGCGCATTTGCCAGCCAACGCTCGCGGATAGCGCCGATGCCGCGCCCGCAATCCCAGAGCGCGATCGCCCTGTCGAAGGCGCGGGCCAGGTGGGCAAACAGGGTCGCCGGCGTCGCGGCGATGCCCTCGCGGGCAAGCGCGGTCGCGCGATACAGTCCGGGATCGGGAAAGGAGGCGATGTTGACGCCGCAGCCGATGACGACGGCGAGGCGACCGTCGCGCAGGTTCTGGCTTTCGAGCAGCATCCCGCAGCATTTGGCGCCGTTGAGCAGGATGTCGTTCGGCCACTTGATGGCGAGGCGCGCGTCGTCCGGTAGTCCGGAGGCGGAAATAGCGTCATGGACGGCAACGGCGGCGACCAGGGGCAGCGTGCCCAGGCGCTCCGGCGGGGCGGGATCGATCAGCAACGCGGAGGCGTAGAGATTGCCTGGCGGAGACGACCAGTCGCGGCCACGGCGGCCGCGTCCGGACAGTTGTTCCGCCGCGGTGATCCAGAGATTGCCGGCATCGCCATCCGACGCCAAGGCCATGGCCTCGGCGTTGGTCGAGCCGACTGACATAAGATCGAGGTGGCGCCAGCCGGAAAGGCCTTCGATCGGTGTTCCCGTCACGCGCCGGTTCCGTCTCCCGCGATCAGAACAACGTGCGGGCGGCCACTTCGGCCGACGTGGCGATGGGGCCGCCGATCAGCACGTAGCCGAGCACGAACAGGCCGGAGAAACCCATCACCAGGCGCAACTCGCCAGCCGCCGGCACGAAGCCGCCGACCGGTTCGTCGAACCACATGATCTTGATGATGCGCAGGTAGTAGAAAGCGCCAACCACGGATGCCAGCACGCCGATGATGGCGAGCGGGTAGAGCTCCGACTGCACGGCGGCGAGGAAGACGTACCACTTGCCCCAGAAGCCGGCGAGCGGCGGTATGCCGGCAAGCGAGAACATCATGATGGTCAAAACGGTCGCCATGATCGGGTTGGTCGAGGACAGGCCGGCAAGATCGTCGATATTCTCGACATTGCCCTCGTCCTTGCGGCGCATGGCGATGATGAAGGCGAATGTGCCGAGCGTCATGGCGAGATAGATCGTCATGTAGATGATGACGCCCTTGACGCCGATCATCGTGCCCGCCGCCAGGCCGACGAGCGCATAACCCATGTGACCGATGGAGGAATAGGCCATCAGCCGCTTGATGTTGCGCTGGCCGATCGCCGCGAAGGCGCCGAGCAGCATGGACGCGATGGCGATGAAGGTGACGATCTGCTGCCAGTCGGAGGTGACCGGCGCGAAGGCGTCGATGACGACGCGCACGAACATCGCCATGGCGGCCATCTTGGGCGCGGAAGCGAAGAATGCGGTCACCGGTGTCGGCGCGCCCTCGTAGACGTCGGGCGTCCACATGTGGAACGGCACGGCGGATATCTTGAAGGCAAGGCCGGAGATCAGGAACACCAAGCCGAACAGCACGCCGAGGGTCCGGCCTGTGCCGGTGAGAGCGGCGGCGATGCCGGCGAAATCGATATGGCCGGTGAAGCCGTAGATCAGCGAAATGCCGTAGAGCATCATGCCCGACGAAAGGGCGCCGAGGACGAAATATTTCAGGCCGGCCTCGGTGGAGCGCACGCTGTCGCGGTTGATCGCGGCAACGACATAGAGCGCCAGGGACTGCAGTTCGAGGCCCATGTAGAGCGTCAGCAGGTTGTTGGCCGAGATCATCAGCATCATGCCGAGGGTAGCCAGCACGATCAGGATCGGGAACTCGAAACGGTCGAACTTCTCGGCGCGCGCAAAGCCGACCGACATGGCCAGCGCCACGATGGAACCGATCAGCGTCAGCGTCTTCATGAACATCGCGAAGCCATCCTGGACGTATGCGCCGTTGAAGGCCTCGCCGGCGCCGCCGATGAAACGCATCCAGGCGAGCGCGGCGATCAGCAGCGCGACGGCGAGGCCGGTGACGGTGGCGTTGGCGCGGCTTGCCGGCGCGAACACGCCGATCATCAGCAACGCCATCGCGCCGAGCGCGAGGATCACCTCCGGAAGGGCGATCGACAGGCTCTGGGACAACAATTCGGCGGACATGACTATCTGGCTCCCCGGATCAGTTTACCGCCATCGCGACATCGGCAGCGGCGCGGGCCGCTTCCAGAGCCGCGGAATAGTCGGACAGGAGCGCGTCCACGGACGCGGCGGTGACATCGAAGACCGGCGCCGGATAGACGCCGAAGAATATGGTGAGCGCGATCAGCGGATAGAGGATCGCCTTCTCGCGGCCCGACAGGTCGAGCATGGCTTTCAGGTTTTCCTTCTCCAGCACGCCGAAGATGACGCGACGGTAGAGCCACAGCGCATAGGCCGCCGACAGGATGACGCCGATCGTCGCGATCGCCGCGAACCAGGTATTGGCCTGGAACATGCCCATCAGCGTCAGGAATTCGCCGATGAAGCCCGAGGTGCCAGGCAGGCCGACATTGGCCATGGTGAAGATCATGAAGGCGACCGCGTATTTCGGCATGATGTTGACGAGGCCGCCATAGGCCGCGATTTCGCGGGTATGCATGCGGTCGTAGACGACGCCGACGCAGAGGAACAGCGCGCTCGAGACGAGACCGTGCGACAGCATCTGGAAGATCGCGCCATCGAGACCCTGATGGTTGGCGGCGAAGATGCCCATGGTCACGTAACCCATATGGGCGACGGAGGAGTAGGCGATCAGCTTCTTCATGTCCTCCTGCATCAGGGCGACCAGCGACGTGTAGACGATCGCGATCACCGACAGCGTGAAGACGAAGCCCGCGAACTGCTCCGAGGCAACCGGGAACATCGACAGCGAGAAGCGGATCAGGCCGTAACCGCCGAGCTTCAGAAGGATACCGGCCAGGATGACGGAACCGGCAGTCGGCGCCTCGACGTGGGCGTCGGGCAACCAGGTGTGGACCGGCCACATCGGCATTTTCACCGCGAAGGAAGCGAAGAAGGCGATCCATAGCCAGGTCTGCATCGAGACCGGGAAATCATGCGCCAGCAGGTCGGGAATAGACGTAGTTCCGGCGTTCCAGTACATCGCCATGATGGCAATCAGCATCAGCACCGAGCCGAGAAGCGTATAGAGGAAGAACTTGAACGAGGCATAGACGCGGCGCTTGCCGCCCCAGACGCCGATGATGATGTACATCGGGATAAGGCCGCCCTCGAAGAAGACGTAGAACAGCACGATGTCGAGCGCGCAGAAGACGCCGACCATCAGCGTCTCCAGGATCATGAACGCGATCATGTAGGCCTTGACGCGCTTCTGAACCGCCTCCCAGCTGGCGAGGATGCAGAGGGGCATCAGGAACGTCGTCAAGATGACGAAAAGCATGGAAATGCCGTCGACGCCCATGTGGTAGGAGATGCCGCTATCGAGCCAGTCGACCTTCTCGACGAACTGGAAGCCGGCATTCGACTTGTCGAAGCCCACCCAGATCAGGAGAGAGATGGCGAAGGTGAACACCGTCGTCAGCAGCGCGACCATGCGGATGTTGCGCCGTGCAAGCTCGTTGTCGTCGTTGATGAACAGGACGATCAGCACGCCGACGAGCGGCAGGAACGTAATCAGTGAAAGGATCGGCATACCGGCCATCAGACGCTGCCCCCGAGCATCATCCACGTAACAAGCGCGGCAATGCCGATGAGCATCGCGAACGCATAATGATAAAGGTACCCGGTCTGCAGCTTGACGACGCGGCCGGTGACCTGGCGAACGCGCATGGCGATGCCGTCGGGACCGAAACCGTCGATCAGCCAGCCGTCACCCCACTTCCACAGGAACTTGCCGAGACGCATGGCCGGCTTGACGAACAGGAAGTCGTAAAGCTCGTCGAAATACCACTTGTTGAGAAGGAACCGGTAGAGCCCACCGTGCTGCGCGGCGAGGTCCTTCGGCGTCTGCGGCGAGCGGATATACATGTACCAGGCGGTCACGAATCCGAGCGCCATGACGATGAAGGGGCTCCACTTCACGACGAGCGGAACGTCGTGGAACTGCGCCAGGATGTGGTTCTCGGGACCCGCGACCAGCGCCGTGCGCCAGAACTCGTTGTACCAGCCTTCGACATGTTCCGCGCCTTCGGCGACATGGCCGAGGAAGGCGTCGTGGAAGATCAGGCCCGCGAGCAGCGCGCCGGCGGCGAGCACGTAGAGCGGAATGAGCATCACCGGCGGCGATTCATGGACGTGATGCATCACGTCGGCCGAAGCGCGCGGCTTGCCATGGAAGGTCATGAAGATCAGGCGCCAGGAGTAGAACGAGGTGAACAGCGCTGCGATCACGAGCAGGCCAAAGGCGAAGCCCGAGGCCGGATTGTGGCCGACGAAGGCGCTTTCGATGATCGCGTCCTTGGAGAAGAAGCCGGCGGTGCCGAAGAGCGTGCCGGGCAGGCCGACACCAGTCAGCGCAAGCGTGCCGACGACCATCATCCAGTAGGTCATCGGGATGTGCTTGCGCAGGCCGCCCATGCGGCGCATGTCCTGCTCGTCGGAGACGGCATGGATGACCGAGCCCGCGCCGAGGAACAGCAGCGCCTTGAAGAAGGCGTGGGTGAACAGGTGGAAGATGCCTGCGCCGTACGCGCCGACGCCGAGCGCGACGAACATGTAGCCGAGTTGCGAACAGGTCGAATAGGCGATGACGCGCTTGATGTCGTTCTGGACGAGGCCGACGGTCGCCGCGAAGAAGGCGGTGATGGCGCCGATCGTCGTCACGACGGTGAGCGCCGTGGGGCTCAGTTCGAACAGCGGCGACATGCGCGCGACCATGAACACGCCGGCGGTGACCATCGTCGCGGCGTGGATGAGCGCGGAGACCGGCGTCGGGCCTTCCATGGCGTCAGGCAACCAGGTGTGGAGCAGGAATTGCGCCGACTTGCCCATGGCGCCCATGAAGAGCAGCAGGCAGACGGCAGTAATCGCGCCCTGCCTGTCGAGGTGATAGCCGAGGAAGTTCAGCGCGGCCGTGGTTTCCGGCGCGGCGCCCTCGATCGGCAGGAACGAACCGGCATTGGCGAATATGGTCGAGAAATTGACCGAGCCGAACAGCACGAAGACGCCGAAGATGCCGAGCGCGAAACCGAAATCGCCGACGCGGTTGACGATGAAGGCCTTCATGGCGGCGGCGTTGGCGGAGGGCTTCTTGTACCAGAATCCGATCAGCAGATAGGACGCCAGACCGACGCCTTCCCAGCCGAAGAACATCTGCACCAGGTTGTCCGACGTCACCAGCATCAGCATGGCGAAGGTGAACAGCGACAGATAGGCGAAGAAGCGCGGGCGGTTCGGATCGTGGTGCATGTAGCCGATCGAATAGACATGCACGAGCGCCGATACCGTGTTGACTACGACCAGCATCACCGCGGTCAGCGTGTCGATGCGCAGTGCCCAGTGGATGTCCAGCCCGCCGGTCTGTATCCAGCGCATCACCTCGATGGTGAAGGCCGGCTCCTCCGAGAAGGCGACCGTGGCGAACGCGATCCACGACAGCACCGCGACCAGCACCATGAGGCCGGACGTGATGTACTCGCTGGCCTTTGCGCCGATCGAGTTGCCGAACAGGCCGGCGGTCAGGGCCCCGATCAGCGGCAGAAAGACAATGGCGTGATACATGGTGCCGTCAGCCCTTCATCATGTTCACGTCTTCGACCGCGATAGACCCGCGGTTGCGGTAGAAGACGACGAGGATAGCGAGACCGATGGCGGCCTCGGCGGCGGCGACCGTCAGCACGAACAGCGCGAAGACCTGGCCGATCAGATCGTGCAGATGCGCGGAAAACGCCGCGAAGTTCAGGTTCACCGACAGGAGGATCAGTTCCACCGACATCAGGATGACGATGACGTTTTTTCGGTTCAGGAAGATGCCGAAAACGCCGATGACGAAGAGCAGCGCGCTGACCGCAAGATAATGGGAGATTGTGATGGTCATCGGTGTCAGATCCCCTTGCCTGTCTCGACTTCGACCACTTCGATCGCGTCCTCGGGCCTGCGCGAGACCTGGCGGGCAATGCTCTGGCGCTTCACGTTCGGGCGCGGCGCGCGCAGCGTCAGCACGATGGCGCCGATCATGGCGACCAGCAGCACGACGCCGGCGATCTGGAAGAAGAAAATGTAGTCCGTGTAGAGAATGTCGCCGAGCGCGGCCGTGTTGTGACGGATCGCCGGATCGGGCGTCGGCAGCATGGTGTCGGACGGAACGCCGATACTGATCGTCGAGCCCGCCAGAACCGCCAGCAACTCGCCCGCCAGCACGACGCCGACGAGAGCGCCGATCGGCGCGTATTCGAGCGCGCCGCGCTTCAGCGAGGCGAAGTCGACATCGAGCATCATGACGACGAACAGGAACAGCACCGCGACCGCGCCGACATAGACGACCAGCAGGATCATCGACAGGAATTCCGCGCCCGTCAGCAGGAACAATGCCGCCGCGTTGAAGAACGTCAGGATCAGATAAAGCACGGAATGCACGGGATTGCGCGCCGCGATCACCATGAACGCGCTCGCAATCGCGACAAAGGCGAAGAGGTAGAAGAACGCCGCCCCTAACCCAGTAATCATGATCGCTTCCCCGATCTCCCTGTCCGGTCCCGCGCGTCTCGCCCGGCCCGGCCCTTGAAATTTTCCGGCCCCTAGCGGTACGGCGAGTCGATTGCGATGTTGCGCGCGATTTCGCGCTCCCACCGGTCGCCGTTTTCCAGGAGTTTGTCCTTGTCGTAGTAGAGTTCCTCACGGGATTCCGTGGCGAACTCGAAATTCGGCCCCTCGACGATGGCGTCGACCGGGCAGGCTTCCTGGCAGAAGCCGCAATAGATGCACTTCACCATGTCGATGTAGTAACGCACCGTGCGGCGCGTGCCGTCGTTGCGGCGCGGGCCGGCCTCGATGGTTATGGCCTGCGCCGGGCAGATCGCCTCGCAGAGCTTGCAGGCGATGCAGCGCTCCTCGCCGTTCGGATAGCGGCGCAACGCGTGTTCGCCGCGGAAACGCGGAGAGACGGGGCCCTTCTCGAACGGATAGTTGAGCGTGAATTTCGGCTCGAAAAACCGACGCATCGACAGGAAGAAGGCGCCGACGAAATCCAGCAGCAGGAGCGACTTGGCGGCTTGCGCAATCGTGCTCATTTCATGCCTCCTTGTCTCAGGCCCAGCCGGTCAGTTTCAGGAAGGCCGCGGTCGCGACGACCATGAACAGCGAGATCGGCAGGAACACCTTCCAGCCAAGGCGCATAAGCTGGTCATAGCGGTAGCGCGGCACGAAGGCTTTCACCATGGAGATCATGAAGAAGACCATGCTCAGCTTGAGCACGAACCAGAACACGCCAGGCAGCCAGGTGAACGGCGCGAAATCGAAGGGCGGAAGCCAGCCGCCGAGGAACAGCACGGTCGTCAGCGCGCACATCAGCAGGATCGCGATATATTCGCCCAGCATGAACAGCATGTAGGGCGTCGAGGAATACTCGATCATGTGACCGGCAACGAGCTCCGACTCGGCTTCGACAAGGTCGAAGGGCGGACGGTTGGTCTCGGCGAGCGCCGATATGAAGAAGATCACGAACATCGGGAACAGGCCGAGCCAGTGCCAGTCGAGGAAGGTGTTCGGCAGGCCGAAATGTGTGCCGATGCCGTCCTTCTGGGCGAACACGATGTCGGACAGGTTGAGCGAACCGACGCAGAGCAGCACGGTGACTATCACGAAGCCGATGGAGACTTCGTAGGAGACCATCTGGGCGGCGGATCGCAGCGCGCCGAGGAACGGATATTTCGAGTTCGACGCCCAGCCCGCCATAATCACGCCGTAGACCTCGAGCGAGGAAATGGCGAAGACATAGAGAATGCCGACATTGACCGAGGCGATCGCCCAGCCGTCGGCAAGCGGAATCACCGCCCATGCGGCGAGCGCCAGCGTGGCCGAGACGAAGGGCGCGAGCAGGAATATGCCCTTGTTGGAGCCGGACGGAATGATCGGCTCCTTCAGGACGAATTTCAGCAGGTCGGCAAACGACTGCAGCAGACCCCACGGACCGACGACGTTCGGGCCGCGCCGCGACTGAACGGCGGCCCAGATCTTGCGGTCGGCATAGAGAATGAACGCCGTGAACACCAGCAGCGCCACCAGCAGGACAAGCGTCTGCAGGAGAATGATGAGGCCGGGGATGACGTAGGTTTCAAACATGGATGCTGTCCGTTTCCTGCCCTTGTCCCTGCATCATTCCGCGGCCTGCACGAAGCCCTTGCGCGCGAGGCTAGAACATTCGGCCATGACGGCCGAGGCCCGCGCGATTGGGTTGGTCAAATAGAAGTCTTTGACCGGCGATGCAAATGCAGACTTGCCCAATCTGCCGCCTTTTTTCGCAACCGCAGCAATATCGGCCGCATTGCCGGCCTCGATGGCGTCGAGGCGGGCGAAATGGGGGTACGCCCCGTAGAGTTCGGCGCGCAACTGAACCAGCGAATCGAACGGCAGCCTGTGGCCGAGGACGTCCGACAAGGCGCGCAGAATCGCCCAGTCTTCCTTCGCCTCGCCCGGCGCGAAGCCGGCGCGGGCCGTCATCTGGACGCGGCCCTCGGTGTTGACGTAGGTCGCCGATTTCTCGGTATAGGCGGAGGCCGGCAGGATGACGTCGGCATGGTGCGCGCCGACATCGCCGTGGGTGCCGACATAGACGGTGAACCCGCCCTGCTTGCGCTTGCGCAGGTCGATTTCATCGGCGCCGAGCAGGAATAGGACATCGGTTTCGGCGACCATCTTCTCGGCGTCCTTGCCGCCCTTGCCGGGCACGAAGCCGAGGTCGAGGCCGCCGACGCGCGCCGCCGCCGTGTGCAGGACCGCGAAACCGTTCCAGTCGCCCTTGGTCGCGCCGGCCGCTTCGGCGATCCTGGCCGCCAGGCCGAGCATCGCACCACCGTCGCCACGGGCGAGAGCCCCCTGCCCGACGATGACCATCGGACGCTTGGCCGATTTCAGCGTGCGGAAGAACTTGTGCTTTCCGTCGGCGATTTCGGCCAGCGTCTCCGGACCGGCGCCGAGGCGCTCGTAGTCGTACCGCAGGTCGCCCATCTCGCCGATGACGCCGATCTTCACGCCGGTGGCGCGCCAGGCCTTGCGGATGCGGGCGTTGAGCACTGCTGCCTCGAAGCGCGGGTTGGCTCCGACGATCAGGATCGCATCGGCGGATTCGATGCCCTCGATGGTCGGATTGAAGATATAGGACGCGCGTCCCAGCGACGGATCGAGCGCCGCGCCGTCCTGGCGGCAGTCGAGGTTCGGCGAGCCGAGCGATGTCATCAGGCCCTTGAGCGCGAACATTTCCTCGACACCGGCCAGATCGCCGGCGATCGCGCCGATGTCGGCGCCGGATTTGCCGGATACGGCCGCCTTGATCGCCGCGAAGGCGTCGGTCCACGACGCCGGCGCCAGCTTGCCGTTCTTGCCGCGCACATAGGGCCGGTCGAGACGCTGGGTGCGCAGGCCGTCCCAGATGAAGCGGGTCTTGTCGGAGATCCACTCCTCGTTCACGGACTCGTTGACGCGCGGCATGATGCGCATCACCTCGCGGCCGCGCGCGTCGACGCGGATCGCCGAGCCGACCGCGTCCATGACGTCGATCGATTCCGTCTTCGACAGTTCCCACGGACGGGCATGGAATTCGTAGGGCTTGGAGGTCAGCGCGCCGACCGGGCAGAGGTCGATGACATTGCCCTGCAACTCGGACGTCATCGCCTGCTCGAGATAGGTGGTGATCTCGGCATCCTCGCCGCGGCCGATCAGGCCGAGTTCGGAAATGCCCGCGATCTCGGTGGTGAAGCGGACGCAGCGCGTGCAGTGGATGCAGCGCGTCATGATCGTCTTGACCAGCGGGCCGATATACTTGTCCTCGACCGCGCGCTTGTTTTCGTGGAAGCGCGAGGCGTCGACGCCGAAGGCCATGGCCTGGTCCTGCAGGTCGCATTCGCCGCCCTGGTCGCAGATCGGGCAGTCGAGCGGATGGTTGATCAGCAGGAACTCCATCACGCCTTCGCGGGCCTTCTTGACCATCGGCGTGTTGGTGAAGACTTCCGGCGGCTCGCCGTTCGGGCCGGGGCGCAGGTCGCGCACGCCCATGGCGCAGGACGCGGTGGGCTTGGGCGGGCCGCCCTTCACCTCGACGAGACACATGCGGCAGTTGCCGGCGATCGACAGGCGCTCATGGAAGCAGAAGCGCGGCACTTCCGCGCCCGCTTCCTCGCATGCCTGCAGAATCGTGAAGTGATCCGGGACTTCGACTTCCCTGCCGTCAACCTTGATCATTGCCATGATGCGAAATCCAACCCTCGGTTCCCATATGCAACGCAGCGGTTGCATGAATGCGATTTGCCGTCCGCGCGCTTGTCAGTCTTGTTCATCCCGCCCGCGCTCCCGCTACTTCCCGGCCGCCAGAACTTTCGCTTGCGCGATCCATTCGTCGCGGTCGATGCGGCCCTTGAATTGCAGGTAGTCGTCGACCCAGGCAACCTCGTTAGGCGTCAGGGCGGCGATCTGCGCGAAGGTCCAGATGCCGAGCGAGTTGAGCACGCTTTCGAGCTTCGGCCCGACGCCGGCGATCGCCTTCAGGTCGTCGGGCATGTCGGGCTTCGCCAGCGGTTTCGGCCTGACGAAGTCTTCGGGCATCAGCGGTTCGATCCTGCCGGACGCGACCGGTTCCGGTTCAGCGGCGAGCGCGACGGGTTCGGGGGCCACAGGCTTCTCCGCTTTCGGAGCGGGCTTCGCCTTAACCCGCGCCGGCTTTGCGGGCGCCGTTTTCACGGGAGCCGCCTTGGCGGGCGCCTCCGCCTTGACCGGCGGTTGATGCGTGATCGGGTCTTCTTCCTTCGTGTCGTCGAAGGAGCCGGTCGCCAGATCGAAATCGAGCGGATTGGCCGCGCCGAAGGGCGCGGGCGGGCCGCCCGTCGTCTCGTTGGCCAGCATGTTGGTCGCGCTCATCGCGCCGGCCATCGTTCCGGCCATCATGCCGAAGAACTGGCTCGCCATGCCCGCGCCGATGGCGGTAGCCGCCGCCATGGCCGCCATTGGGTGGACAGCCAGATTGGACATCCCGGCAAAAGGCGGCATGGCGGCGCCGGACATCCATTCCGCCGCCTCCTTCTGCATCTCGCTGATGTCGCCGAACGCGGCGAACGGGTTGTCACTCTTCATCGTTTCTTCCGGGAGATCAGACTTAGACATCGCACCCTCCTTGGGTTTCATGCGTCCGTTCCGTTTTCCCCCTGCCTTTAAGCGTTTCCTCAAGAGGCGGTTGGTTCCGCCCCGGATTCCTATTCGGCGGCTTCCAGCACCGGACGGGTCTGGTGCGCGTTGTGCGAGAACTCGTCGATGCGGCGCTCGATTTCCGGACGGAAGTGCCGGATCAGGCCCTGGATCGGCCAGGCGGCCGCGTCGCCGAGCGCGCAGATCGTGTGGCCTTCGACCTGCTTCGTGACATCGAGCAGCATGTCGATCTCGCCCTTGTGGGCGTTGCCGGTGACCATGCGCTCCATGACGCGCCACATCCAGCCGGTGCCCTCGCGGCACGGCGTGCACTGGCCGCAGCTCTCGTGCTTGTAGAAATAGGCCAGCCGCGCGATCGCCTTCACGACATCGGTCGAGCGGTCCATGACGATCACGGCAGCGGTGCCAAGACCGGATTTCAGGGCGCGCAGCGAGTCGAAGTCCATCGGGCAGTCGATGATCTCCTCGGCCGGCACCATCGGCACCGACGAGCCGCCCGGAATGACGGCAAGCAGGTTGTCCCAGCCGCCGCGAATGCCGCCGCAATGGCGCTCGATCAGTTCGCGGAAGGGAATCGACATCTCCTCTTCCACCGTGCACGGATTGTTGACGTGGCCGGAGACGCAGAACAGCTTCGTGCCGACATTGTTCTCCTTGCCGAAGCCGGCGAACCAGGCCGCGCCACGGCGCAGGATGGTCGGCGCGACGGCAATCGACTCGACGTTGTTGACAGTGGTCGGGCAGCCGTAGAGGCCGACATTGGCCGGGAACGGCGGCTTCAGGCGCGGCTGGCCCTTCTTGCCCTCGAGGCTTTCGAGCAGCGCGGTCTCCTCGCCGCAGATATAGGCGCCGGCGCCGTGGTGGACATAGACGTCCATGTCCCAGCCGCAATTGTTGTTCTTGCCGAGCAGCCTGGCGTCGTAGCACTCGTCGATCGCCGCCTGAAGCGCCTCGCGCTCGCGGATATATTCGCCGCGCACATAGATATAGGCCGCGTTCGCGCCCATTGCGAAGCCGGCGATCAGGCAGCCCTCGATCAGCGTGTGCGGATCGTGACGCATGATG
>JBAQHA010000087.1:0-2007 GCA_049288075.1 Oricola sp. | reverse complement strand
TCCGCTGGATGCGAATACGACCGTATTCATTCTCGACGGCATGCAGGGCTTGCAGAAGGTCTTCCGGCGAGCGCTCGGTCGAGACCGAGATCACACCGTTGACGAACCACGGCTGATCCGACATCGGGACGGGGGCACTCCGGTACCAGGCAGACCGGCCAACAACCTTAATACCCATATTTTTTAGTGAATTAATTGCACCTTCTAAGAGTTCTTCTGAAGATGTGAACTGGCCGGTCGCCAGATTTGAGCCGAGACCGACAAGAATCATGTTTCCCCCATCGTTCCCTCAAAGGATAATGCCGCTCTTGCGAAGGCCGCTCAAAGGGATAGAACCGGTCGCTTGGAACAGAGATCGACAGTTCTGCCAAATTGCCTTTAGTTCGCGCATTTCCGCAAATAAGTTTATCGGCAGTCCAAGAATCTGATTAGGCTGGCGGCGCCGTATGAATGCCGCTTTGTCGAAGGGATAGACATGAAATTCTACGGTCAGGAACGGGTCGCGCTGTTCATTGACGGCGCAAATCTCTATGCGGCGGCCCGTTCATTAGGTTTTGATATTGATTACAAGCGCTTATTGGATGTTTTTTCCAGCCGGTGCAATCTTGTAAGGGCGCTCTACTATACCGCCCTCGTTGAAGATCAAGAATACTCGCCGATTCGCCCGCTGGTCGACTGGCTCGACTACAACGGCTACACCATGGTCACGAAGCCGACCAAGGAGTTCACCGACGCAACCGGGCGGCGGAAGGTCAAGGGCAACATGGACATCGAACTGGCGGTCGATGTCATGGAGATGGTCGAGCATCTCGACCACGTCGTCCTGTTTTCCGGCGACGGCGATTTTCGGCGCCTGGTCGAGGCGATCCAGCGCCGCGGCCGTCGCACCACCGTGGTGTCGACTCTGCGCTCGCAGCCGCCGATGATTGCCGACGAGCTGCGTCGGCAGGCCGACATCTTCGTCGATCTGGCGGATCTGCAGTCCCTCATCGCCCGCCAGTTGCCTGCCGACAGGGCCCGCAGCGGGGAGCGCCTGCGCCAGGAAGGCTACGATGAGGACAACTACATCGACGACGACGAGTACTACGAGGACGAGGCCGTCTAGGCGATCGGCCTGATGATGCCTCTAGAGCCGCCGGCCGACTGTGCCCTCTGCCCGCGCTTGGTCGCCTTTCGGGAGGCCAACCGGGCGGCCTACCCGTTGTTTCACAATGCCCCGGTGCGGGCCTTCGGCCCACCGGATGCCCGCCTCCTGGTCGTCGGGTTGGCGCCGGGTCTAAAGGGCGCCAATCAGACAGGCCGTCCCTTCACCGGTGACTACGCTGGCGACCTGCTGTACCAGACCTTCACGAAGTTCGGATTTGCCGAGGGCACCTACGGTCGTCACGCCGGCGACGGGCTGCGCCTGGTCGACTGCCGGGTCACCAATGCTGTGCGCTGCGTTCCTCCGGAAAACAAACCGACCGGCGCGGAAGCCAAGAACTGCCGCCCCTTCTTGGCCCAGGAGATCGCCGCCATGAAGGCGCTCGAGGTCATCCTTTGCCTGGGCGGCCTTTCCCACGGCGCGGTTCTGACCACGCTCGGGGCGCGCAAGAGCGCCTATCCGTTCAAGCATGGCGCCCTCCACCGGATCGACGGGCTCACGGTGGCGGACAGCTATCACTGCTCACGCTACAACACCAATACGGGCCGGCTGACCGAAGCGATGTTCGAGGACGTCTTCAGGCAGATCCGGGACGCCCTAGCCGCGCTCCCGCAGGATACGTGACTTGCGGCGCTCCCAGTCGCGGGACTTGATGTCCTCCCGCTTGTCCGCCTTGCGCTTGCCGCGGGCGAGGCCCACCTCAAGCTTCGCAATGCCCCGCGCATTGAAGTAGATGGCCAGCGGAATCAGCGTATAGCCCTCGCGGCGCACCTGGCCGACCAATTTGGCCAGTTCCCGTCGGTGCACGAGCAGTTTCCGCAGACGGCGGGGTTCGTGATTGTTGTGCGTCGCGGACTCGTATT
>JBAQHA010000086.1:0-2476 GCA_049288075.1 Oricola sp. | reverse complement strand
AAGGTGAAAGGCTCGGCATCCGACGCGCCGAGCTTCGACCCGATGAAACCGGTCGACCACAACAGCACGAAGACGATGGGCGCGGCGCGCATGAGCATGGGTGAGGATCCACCTGGTTCTTCTCAGGGCCGGGATTCCGGCGCCTTGCGGGCGCTCACTTGGCAGGCGCGGGGAAGGGCGTCAATCGCGTTGTGTTGAAGCGGGGTGAAGGGGGATTGATGGGGCCCAGAGGAAGTATCTCCGAACGGAAGGTTAGATGTGGAAATCGTGACGTTTCCGGTGCCATTGAAGAAATGCGGGATGGGGTTTCAGCCTCGGGTCGGACGGGACAGTCGCTTTCATGTCCTTATTCAGTAAATGCGACACATCATGATTCAGTTTGCGGGATAAAAGAATCGAATAGTCGTCTTTGAGCGAGAGCAAACCTCGATCGAACATCCAGTGCACGGTTCCCGACAAGGCTATGCCGTTTTGCACACTATCCGGGCCGTCGTTTTCCACTGGCCTGATATGGGCCGCGTTAACTTCGGCCCTTCCTCCACCGTTGATGAGTTTCAATCCTGTGATCGCGCAGCGCTCGTCATAGGCCTTCAGGACAATCTTTCGAAACGCACGATCACGGAGGAGACGTGACGCGAGAGACTGCGCACGATCTCTCGTTTGCTCAAGAATGAAGGGCGTATGTTCCTCAGCGGCATCGAGGATCACACCCGAACTGTCTGTTCGGGGAAGGAGGGGGGCCGCATCGCTAAGGCCGCATTCCAGGATTCTCTGAAAATCAACGTTGGAAATGGGCCTCACTGCCGCTTGGGCACGCCCGGAGAGTTTTCCCGACTCATTGAGGAGACCACGCTCGATTGGACCATCGAAATCGTTAAACGGGACGGGATTTGGAAAATCCAAGTACGAGCCAGGTTCAATGGTCGCGATAAACATGCCGGCGATACGCGAGTCCGGTATAATATCCTGGATACGCGCAATTGCGAAATAACCCCGCGAATTGCGGACTTTCGAGGGTTCAAGATACAGGATCCAGTCGCCAATACCCGGAGTTATTCGATCATAATACTGCTTCGGAAACTGGTACCGCTCGGCCGGACTGTCATCGTAGATCGAGTCCGATCTGTGCATCAAAACGCAGTGGGACATGCCTAGCAGTGACCTTCGAAATGCTTCAAGCGCGATTGTGTACCTAAATGTTTGCGAATGCCAATGCGCCTACTCAACTTTTCGAAACGCAGAAATTGGCTCAACGATTTGAATGAAAAGGAATACGTAAGAGCAGATGATTGACTCGAAAATGCCTTCCTCCCTCCCATTCCCCTTCCGCCCCCTCTCCTGGTCGCACGGCACCGCCGAAGTCTGGGCGCTCTCCGGCGCCGTTCACCATCTGGAATTCAGGCTGCCCGACGGCCGATTGGTGCGGCCGCTGGCGGAAGCGCCGTGGCATGGGGATGCGGCGACGACGGGGGACGAGGCCATTCCGGCGCATCTGCGGTTTCTCGGCGGGGAATGGCCCTGCGTGCCGTTCGGCAAGTCGGAGGGCGATCCGGTCGTGCACGGGTTCGGGACCGACAATTGCTGGAGCTTCGAGGATGGCGGCGAGGGGGTGGCGCTCTTCATCGACTATCCGGAGGACCGGCCGATCGCGCGGCTGCGGCGGAGCGTGCGCGGCGTGCCGGGGGAGGCGCGGGTGGAGTTCACGCTTGAGGTCACGGCGCGGCGCGACTGCGTGCTGCCCATCGGCCTACATCCGATCCTCGCCCCCGGCGAGCCGGGCGAAGAAGTGCGGATCGAGGGCGTCGCTTCGCATGGCGAGACGTTTCCGGTCATCTTCGAGCCGGACGTGTCGCGGCTGAAGCCGGCGGCGCGGTTCGGCGGCACGGCGGCGCTGCCGCTGGCCAGCGGCGGGGCGATCCCGTTCGGGCGGCTGCTCGACGAGACGACGGAGGAAGCGTTCCAGCTGTTCGGCGTCGATGGCTCCCTGCGCGTCGTCTATCCGCTATCGGGCCATGCCGTGCGGCTGTCGTGGAACGCGGGGGATTACCCGACCTGCCTGTTCTGGATTTCGACCGGCGGGAGGACCGGCCAGCCCTGGAACGGGCGGTTCCGGGGCTTCGGCGTGGAGCCGCTCGACGCGCGGTTCATCGCGCGCGACGGGCAGGGCGCGATCACCGGCGGAAGGGCGTTTCGTGCCGGGGAGACGTGGACGACGCGCTATTTCCTGGCCGCGGAGGGCGCCTGACGGCGGTCGCGCGCGATTTTTTTCGTCAATGCCGTTCTCCGTAAGTGGCCCATAACGGAACAGCAAGATTTTGGGGTTAACCTGATCGCAAGCGTTCCGCGCGATCATTTTGCCTGAACTTCCGGGGTGGGTAGTGAACACATTCGCCATATTCTCGGCCTTTCTGCAGGGCCTGGGCATTGTTGCGATCTCGATGAGATTGCACGAGATGGCGGTTGGGCAATGCAATTC
>JBAQHA010000085.1:0-14990 GCA_049288075.1 Oricola sp. | reverse complement strand
GGCGAATTGGATGCTGCGTGCCGGGCGGCAACTGATCGAGGAAAGCGACGTCATCGTCCCGGTCCCGCTGCATGCGCGGCGCTATCTGGCGCGGCGCTACAACCAGTCGGCGGAGCTTTCGCGCGCGATCGCCACGGCGACGGGATTGGCCTTCCAACCGGGAGCGCTCCTGCGCAGAAAAGCGACGCGCCAGCAGGTCGGCCTCACCGCTCTGGAACGTCATGCCAATGTTCGCGGCGCCTTCCACGTGCCTCCGGAACAGGAGATCGTCGTCGCCGGGCGCGATGTCCTCCTCGTAGACGACGTCTTCACCACGGGCGCGACGATCGGCGCGGCGACGAAGGCATTGCTGCGCGCCGGCGCCGCCCATGTCGATGTCCTGACCTTCTCGCGCGTCGTGCCGCATTTCTCCGGCCTGTACCCACGGGATGGCTTTGACTGAACTGGTCTTTTCACGGTGTTGCGCCGCACATATATAGCGCTGTCTGAAAGGATCTCTCGATGGCCAACGTCACCATTTACACCCGCCAGTTCTGCGGTTTCTGCTCCGCCGCCAAGCGCCTGCTCGAAAAGAAGGGCGTTTCCTATGTCGAGCATGACGCGACTTTCAAACCGGAGCTGAAGCGCGAAATGATCCAGCGTTCGCATGGCGGCTCGACCTTCCCGCAGATTTTCGTCGGCGATTTCCATGTCGGCGGCTGCGATGACCTTCATGCCCTCGAACGCGCGGGCAAGCTCGACGCCCTGCTGGCGAACTGACAATGGCCTCGACGCTCACTTGTGCCGCCGTCCAGATGCGGTCCACAACCCGGATGGACGCCAATCGCGATGACTTCGAACGCCTCGTGCGCGAAGCCGTGAAGATGGGAGCGTCCTATGTCCAGACCCCGGAAATGACCGGCCTGATCCAGAAGAACCGCCCCGCGTTGATGGGCTCGATCTTCGCCGAGGCCGACGACCCTGTCGTCGCCACCGCGGCAACACTCGCCAGGGAGCTCTCCATCTGGCTGCATGTCGGCTCGACGCCGATCGATCGCGGCGACGGCAAGGTCGCGAACCGCGCCTTCCTGTTCGATCCCGCCGGAACGAAACGCGTCTCCTACGACAAGATCCACATGTTCGACGTCGATCTCGACAATGGCGAGAGCTGGCGCGAATCCGCCGTCTACGAGCCGGGCGACCGGTCGGTGACGATGGACCTCGGGCCGGCGCGCCTCGGATTTGCGATCTGCTACGACGTCCGTTTCCCCGACATTTTCCGCCGCCAGGCGCTCGCCGGCGCCGATATCCTGACCGTTCCCGCCGCCTTCACGCGCCAGACCGGCGAGGCGCACTGGCATGTACTGTTGCGCGCCCGCGCCATCGAGAACGGCGCTTTCCTCGTCGCCGCCGCGCAGGGCGGCGCCCATGAGGACACCCGCGAAACCTACGGCCATTCGATGATCGTCGATCCGTGGGGCCGCATCCTTGCCGAGAAGGCCGACGACGAGCCCGGCGTAGTCGTCGCCGAGATCGATCCGGCCGCGGTCATTGAAGCGCGGCAGAAAATCCCCAATTTGAAGAATATACGTCCGTTTGATCTCGAAGCGGCACAATGAGGGAAAGTGACGGAGCAAAACGGTGATCAAGTTTTCGCTCGCATGTGGCGAAGGCCACGATTTCGAGGCATGGTTCCGCGACAGCGGCGACTATGAGACCCAGAAGAAGCGCGGCTTCCTGGAATGCCCCGCCTGCGGCTCCAGCCATGTCGACAAGGCCCTGATGGCGCCCAGCGTGGCGACGTCCCGCAAGCGCGAGGAAGTCGCGGTGGCCATCGGAAACGCCGCCCAGCGCGAGATCATGGCGAAGCTGCACGAGATGGCGCGCGCCGTGCGAAAGACCGGGGAGGATGTCGGCGCCCGTTTTCCGGAGGAAGCCCGCAAGATCCACTATGGCGAGGCCGATGCGCGCGGCATCTACGGCAAGGCGACCCCGGACGAAGTCTCGAACCTTCTCGACGAGGGCGTCGAGATCATGCCGCTGCCGGATCTTCCCGAAGAGCTGAACTGACGGCCGCGATCAGCGCGGACGCGAGGCGACCACCATGTAGTTGACGTCCATGTCGCGCGACAGCCGCCATTCGTCAGCGAGCGGATTGAAGCTGACGCCGCTGCGCTTGACAATGTCCATGCCCGTACCGGCGAGCGCGTTTTCCAGTTCCTGCGGCGTCACCAGCCTCTCGTACTGATGCGTGCCCTTCGGCAGCCAGCGCAGGATGTGTTCGGCGCCGAGGATCGCCAGCCCGTAGGCCTTCAGAGTGCGGTTGATGGTCGCGACGATCATCAGCCCGCCGGGGCGAACCATCGCCGCGCACGACCTCATGTAAAGGCCCACGTCGGCGACATGCTCAACCACCTCCATGTTCAGGACCACATCGAAGGTCTCGCCCTCGGCTTCCAGCGCTTCGGACGTGGTCGCCCGATAGTCGATGCCGAGCCCCGACTGAGCGGCATGGACCTTTGCAATCTCGATATTGGTTTCCGACGCATCCGCGCCGACGATATCCGCGCCGAGCCGGGCCATCGGTTCCGACAGCAGCCCGCCGCCGCAACCGATGTCGAGGAAACGCAGGCCCGAAAAGGGCTTCGCCGCCGCGCCGTCGAGCCCGAAATGCCCGACCACGGTCCCGCGGATATAGGACAGCCGAACCGGATTGAACTTGTGCAGCGGCTTGAACTTGCCGGTCGGATTCCACCAGTCCGCTGCCATGCGCGAAAAGCGCTCGACCTCGGCCGCGTCGATCGTGGTTGCTCCGCCTTTCATGCCCAAGGTCCTCTCGGTTTTCCTGCCGCCCGACAAGTCGGGCCATGCGGCCGCGAAGTCAAGGGGAGGCAGACCAAAGGCAAACTTGCGGGCCAGCCCGCAATTCGATAAGGAGCGCTCCGACCCGCCGGGCGCTTCTCCGCCCGCGATACGAATAACCACTGTCGAGCAAATCACCCGCCATGGCCCGCATCGTCATGAAGTTTGGCGGCACTTCCGTCGCCGATATCGATCGCATCCGCAATGTGGCGCGGCATGTCAAACGCGAGGTCGACTGCGGCCATGAGGTGGCCGTGGTCGTCTCGGCCATGGCCGGCAAGACCAACGAGCTCGTCGAACTGACCCGCGCCGCCTCGCCGATGCACGACGCGCGCGAATACGACGCCATTGTCGCTTCGGGCGAGTTGGTGACAGCCGGCGTTCTGGCCATAGTCCTCCAGTCGATGGGCATCGACGCCCGTTCCTGGCAGGGCTGGCAGATCCCGATCAAGACCGACAATGCGCACGGCGCGGCTCGTATTCAGGAAATCAACGGCGAGCGCCTGATCGAGCGCTTCCGAATTGGCCAGGTGGCCGTCGTCGCCGGCTTCCAGGGCGTCGCTCCCGACAATCGCGTCTCTACGCTTGGCCGTGGCGGTTCCGACACCAGCGCGGTGGCCATCGCCGCCGCAGTCAAGGCCGACCGCTGCGACATCTACACCGATGTCGACGGCGTTTACACGACTGACCCGCGCATCGAGCCGAAGGCGCGCCGCCTCGCCAAGGTTTCGTTCGAGGAGATGCTCGAAATGGCATCCCTCGGCGCGAAGGTCCTGCAGGTCCGTTCAGTCGAACTCGCCATGGTGCATAATGTGCGCACTTTCGTGCGGTCCAGTTTTGATGCGCCCGATGCGCCCGGAATGGACGACCTGCACAACCCGCCAGGCACGCTGATTTGTGATGAGGATGAGATCGTGGAAAAGCAGAATGTGACCGGCATTGCCTATACCCGCGACGAGGCGCAGATCTCGCTACGCCGCGTGCAGGACCGCCCGGGTGTTTCGGCCGCCATTTTCGGCCCGCTGGCCGAAGCCGGAATCAATGTGGACATGATCGTCCAGAACGTGTCGTCCGACGGCAAGTTCACCGACATGACCTTCACAGTGCCCAGCGGCGACGTCGACAAGGCGTTGCGGGCGCTGGCGGAGGTCAAGGGCGAGGTCGGTTACGACGCGATCCAGTCGGAAACCGGCCTGGTCAAGGTCTCGGTAATCGGCATCGGAATGCGCAGCCATGCCGGCGTCGCCGCCAGCGCCTTCAAGGCATTGGCCGAGAAAGGCATCAACATCCGTGCCATCACCACGTCAGAGATCAAGATTTCCATTCTGATCGATGGCGCCTATTGCGAACTGGCCGTGCGCACGCTTCACAACATCTACGGTCTCGACAAGCTCTAGCCCGGGCGGCTATGCCTGTGGGTACCGCGCCGGAACCCCCGGGGCGGCGCATGGGGCGTTGAGGGAGAAATCGTTGATACGTGAGGCGGATGCCGGACCACGGGTCCTCCTGAAACGTCTCCGCGAGATCATGGCGGAGCCGATGGAGCCGCAGGAGCGGCTCGATCGGATCGTGCGCCAGATCGCCCAGAACATGGTCGCCGAGGTCTGCTCGACCTATGTGCTGCGCGCCGACGGCGTGCTCGAACTCTACGCCACCGTCGGCCTCAATCCGAAAGCCGTCCACCAATCCGCCCTGCGTCTCGGCCAGGGCCTGGTCGGCACCATTGCGTCTTCGGCCCGGCCACTGAACCTCGCCGAGGCCCAGAAGCATCCCGCCTTCGCATATCTGCCGGAGACCGGCGAAGAGGTCTACAACTCCTTCCTCGGCGTGCCGGTGCTGCGCGCTGGCCGAACGCTCGGCGTTCTGGTCGTCCAGAACGAGGCGCACCGCGTCTATGGCGACGACGAAGTGGAGGCGCTCGAAACGGTCGCCATGGTGCTCGGCGAACTGATCGCCGCCGGCGACCTGAAGCGCCTGTCGAAGGGCGGCGTCGAGCTCGACCTCTCCCGCCCGATTACCTCCAACGGCCGCGCGCTCGCCGAAGGCATCGGCCTCGGTCATGTCGTCCTCCACGAGCCTCGCATCGTCGTCACCGACCTCTTCAACGAGGACTCCGATGCCGAAATCGAGCGCCTCGCGGCGGCGATCAGCGCGCTGCGCCTGACAATCGACGACATGTTGTCGCGCCGTGAGATCGCCTTCGAGGGCGAACACCGCGACGTGCTCGAAAGCTATCGCATGTTCGCCCACGACAAGGGCTGGGTGCGCCGCCTCGAGGAAGCGATTCGCAACGGCCTGACCGCCGAGGCCTCCGTGGAGAAGGTCCAGAGCGACATGCGCGCCCGCATGACGGCAATCAGCGATCCCTACCTGCGCGAGCGCATGAGCGATTTCGACGATCTCGCCAACCGGCTGCTGCGCGAACTGATGGGCGAGGATGTCGCGACGCGGGAAGCCAAACTTCCGGCCGACACGATCATCATCGCACGCTCGATGGGGGCGGCCGAACTGCTCGACTATCCGCGCAAGAACCTGCGCGGCCTCGTGCTCGAGGACGGCGCGGCCACCAGCCACGTGGTCATCGTCGCACGCGCCATGGGCATTCCGGTCGTCGGCCAGGCCAAGGGCATCGTGGCGCTTTCGGAACACGGCGATCCGGTCATCGTCGACGGTCTGTCGGGCGACGTGCATCTGCGCCCGCAACCGGATGTCGAGGCCGCCTATGCCGAAAAGGTCCGCTTCCGCGCCCGTCGCCAGCAGGAATACCGCGACCTGCGCGAAAAACCGTCGCTGACCAGGGACGGCCAGCCGTTCCACCTGCACATGAATGCCGGCTTGTTGGTGGATTTACCGCAGGTCGAGGAATCGGGCGCCGAGGGCATCGGCCTGTTCCGCACCGAACTCCAGTTCATGATTGCCGAAACCTTCCCGCGCGCCGAGGCGCAGGAAACGCTCTACCGGTCCGTCCTCGATGCCGCCGGAAAGAAGCCCGTCACCTTCCGCTCGCTGGATATCGGCGGCGACAAGGCGCTGCCCTATTTCCGATCGGCCCCGCAGGAAGAGAACCCGGCGCTTGGCTGGCGCGCCATCCGCCTGTCGCTCGACCGCCCGGGCCTGTTCCGCACCCAGATGCGCGCGCTTCTGAAAGCCGCATCGGGGCGCGAATTGCGCGTCATGCTGCCGATGGTGACCGATGTCGGCGAAATCGAGCAGGCGCGCGCCATCATCAATCGCGAGGTGCAGCATCTGTCGCGCTTCGGACATGGCCTGCCAACGCGACTGAAGGTCGGCGCGATGCTGGAGGTCCCGTCGCTGCTGTTCGACCTGAACGCGTTGATGGATTCGGTCGACTTCGTTTCGATCGGCTCGAACGACCTGTTCCAGTTCCTGACCGCGACCGACCGCGGCAATGCCCAGATTTCCTCGCGCTTCGAGCCGTTGTCGCGGCCATTCCTGCGCGCCCTGCGCATGATCGCCCAGGCCGCCGAGCGCAACGGCACTTCGCTGACGCTGTGCGGAGAACTTGCCGGCAGGCCGCTTTCGGCGCTCGCACTTGCCGCCATCGGCATTCGCGACCTGTCGATGTCGGCGGCCTCGATCGGCCCGGTCAAGGCGGCGCTGCTGGCGACGGATCTGGCCGCCCTGAGCGAAGTGCTGACCGCCGCGATTGAAAATGACCTCGGCACCACCGATATGCAGCCTGTGCTTCGCGATTTCGCGGACAAACACGCCATTCCCTTCAACTGACGAGACGCCCAGCGCTTCCGCCCGCATGATTGAACTTCCCGCCGACAAGATGGACCAGATGGTCAAGCGCTTCGCAATGCTGGAGAGCCAGATGGCGAGCGGGCCGGACAGCGAGACCTATGTGAAGCTCGCCTCCGAATATTCGGATCTGGAAGAGATCGTCGGCAAGATCCGCGCTTACCAGGCCGCCACGGCCGAGCAAGCCGATCTCGGAGCGCTGCTCGCCGACAAGACGACTGACGGCGACATGCGCATGCTCGCCGAATTGGAACTGCCGGAAGTCGAGGAGCGCATCGAGCTGCTGGAAAAGGACATCCAGCTACTGCTGCTGCCGAAGGACGAGGCCGATACCAAGAATGCCATCCTTGAAATTCGCGCCGGCACCGGAGGTCTGGAGGCCGCCCTCTTCGCTGGCGACCTGTTCCGCATGTACGAGCGCTATGCCGCGAACCGCGGATGGAAGATCGAGGCGATTTCCGCGTCGGAGGGCGACGCCGGCGGCTACAAGGAAATCATCGCCATGGTATCCGGGCGCGGCGTGTTCTCGCGCCTGAAGTTCGAATCCGGCGTCCATCGCGTTCAGCGCGTGCCCGAGACCGAGGCCGGCGGCCGCATCCACACGTCGGCGGCGACCGTCGCGGTCCTGCCGCAGGCCGAAGAGGTCGATGTTGAAATCCGCGACCAGGACATTCGCATCGACACGATGCGCGCCTCTGGCGCCGGCGGCCAGCACGTCAACACGACGGACTCGGCGGTCCGTATCACTCATATCCCGAGCGGCATCGTCGTGGTGCAGGCCGAGAAGTCACAGCACCAGAACCGCGCCCGCGCGATGGAAGTCCTGCGCGCCCGCCTCTACGACGCCAAGCGCCAGAAGGCCGCCGACGAACGCGCCGAATCGCGCCGCCTGCAGGTCGGCTCCGGCGACCGCTCCGAGCGCATCCGCACCTACAACTTCCCGCAGGGGCGCTTGACCGACCATCGCATCAACCTGACGATCTACAAGCTCGACCGCATCATGGAAGGCGAACTCGACGACGTCATCGAACCGCTGATCGCCGATCACCAGGCAAAGCTGCTGACGGCGGAAATCGCATGACGGAGGCGATCGCACCGGAGGCTGTCGAAAAGCTGTTCCGGGCCGCGAAGCGCCGATTCGATGACGCCGGACTGCCGACCCCCGAACTCGACGCCAGCCTGCTGCTCGAATACGCGACGGGATTGACGATCCTGACACGCATCACCGATCCCGGCCGACTCGTCCCCGTCGAGAAGATCCGCCGTCTCCAAGAGTGCATCGAACGCCGTCTGAAGCGCGAGCCCGTTCATCGCATTATCGGCGAGCGCGAGTTCTACGGCCTGCCGCTGAAGCTGAATGCCGCGACTCTGGTGCCGCGCCCCGATACGGAAACGCTCGTCGATCTCGTCCTGCCCTTTGCGGAAGACACCGCCGCCCGAACGGGGCAATGCCGGATCCTCGACCTGGGCACCGGAACCGGCGCGATCGCGCTGGCGCTGCTTTCGACCGTGCCTGAAGCCCGCGCGCTTGGCGTCGACATCTCCTCCGAGGCGTTGCATGCGGCCGAATCCAACGCCGAGGCGCTTGGATTTGGTGATCGCTTCGAAGCGCTGCACTCCGACTGGTTCGAGGCGGTTTCGGGCCAATACGACCTGATTGTCTCGAATCCGCCTTATATACCGGATACCGATATCGCCGGGCTCGATGTGGACGTACGCGACCACGATCCGCGCGCGGCGCTCGACGGCGGCGTGGACGGGCTCGATGCCTATCGCATTCTCGCCGAACGTTCAGGCATGTTCCTGGCCCCGGGCGGGGCTGTCGCGGTGGAAATCGGCCACGACCAGAATCAAGCCGTGACGACCCTCTTCGAGGTCGCAGGATTTCGCAAAGTCGGCGAGAGAAACGACTATGCGGGCCACGTCCGGGCACTTTTTTTTGTGAAATGACATGAACTTGTACCCTGTAATGAAAAAATCACTTGGCAATGCAGCATCGTGACGCTACCTACATAGCGGTGGCTAAGTGAAATCAGCCACCTGTCCGACACCCAACGGTAATACTAGACGTTCCCGTGCGGACACCCGCCTTACGCCGACTTTTGTGCGAGATCGGTTACAAGGCACGCACAACAGACAATTTGTTTGCCCGGATGAGGTAAGGGGAAAACCTCGTCATGGCACTAACGAGCGCGACGCGCGCTTCCAAAAGCACTTGTATATAGCAACATGAGAGTCTTATGAGACCACAGCAACAAGGCCGGCGCCAACGCAACCGGAACAACGGCGGCGGTGGCGGCGGCGGCGGAAATCGCCGCAACCAGAATCCGCTTTCCCGCAACTACGAGAGCAACGGCCCTGACGTGAAAATCCGCGGCAATGCTCAGGTGATTGCCGACAAGTACACCACTCTCGCTCGTGACGCCCTGTCGTCCGGCGACAACGTGATGGCGGAGAACTATCTCCAGCACGCCGAACACTACAACCGCATCATCATGGCCGCCCAGGCCCAGATGCAGACCCAGCGCGAAGAGCGCGGCCAGTTCGACGATTCCGACAGCGATGACGACGACGGTTCGACGGATGCCATGGCCTCCGACGGCGGCGACCGCCCTTACCGCGAGCAGCAAGATCAACGCGAACAGCGCGAACAGCGCGAACCTCGCGAGCAGCGCAACCGGGATCGGGACCGCAAGACGGTGAATGGCGATGCGCAACCGAGCGGCCGCGACGCGTCGGAAGAGCCGCAGCCGGTGATCGGCGAGACCCCGGTTGAGGTCGAACTCGAGGAGCAGGAACACGCCGCTTCGGGCCAGCCGCGCCGCACGACGCCGCGCCGCCCGCGCAAACCGCGCCGCAATCCGGACGAGCAGACTGCCCCCGACGCTGGTTCCGACAGCAGCGAGACGGTCGCCGCCGAGGTCTGACCGTCGCCGGCCCATCAACAGGCTTCCAAACCGCGCCGGCATCCGGCGCGGTTTTTTCGCATCAGGCAGGTGCAGACGGCCATGCCGCTGGTCCAACGCGTCATCACCCGCCGATGCTCCTGTCGGGGTGCCCTGTTCCCGTTGCCCGGCTGGCTCTGGTGGGGCACCCACTTGATTCCGATGACCTACGCGGTCGAGCCGGTGCGCGCCGTCGTCTTCAACCGGCTCCAGGTCGTTGCGGCCACGCGCGCCATCCTCGATCCCGGCATCATGTGGGGAAGGTGGCGGGTGCCGATCGGCGCGCGGATCCTCTCCTCGCGGCCAGCGCGCTGGCGCTTCTGGCGCTCGCAGTCGGTCTCTTGAGACGTACGGAATAACGGGCGACATAGTGCGCGGGTTTTCTTTTCGCGGCACGCGCCGCTCCCCTTTTATTCACCTTTCCCAGTCACCATATCCGGTCAGACAATAGGGGTTTGCCGCCAAGCGGGAGCCCGTCAACGATGCACTCGCCGGCGCTGAGATCAGGCCGACGGGGCGATTGGAGACCGAAAATGAACCTTGAGAAATATTCCGACCGCGTCCGTGGTTTCATACAGTCCGCCCAGACTTACGCTCTCGGGCAGGACCATCAGCAGTTTACTCCCGAACATCTCCTCAAAGTCCTCATTGACGACACCGAAGGCCTCGCCGCGTCGCTGATTGATCGCGCCGGCGGCCGCTCGAAGGATGTCCGCCTCGGCGTCGAGGCGGCGTTAAACGCGCTGCCGAAGGTGCAGGGCGGCAACGGCCAGCTCTATATGGCCCAGCCCCTCGCCAAGGTGCTTAATACCGCCGAAGAAATCGCGAAGAAGGCTGGCGACAGCTTTGTCACCGTCGAGCGGCTGCTGCTCGCGATGGCGATGGAGAAATCCGCCAAGACCTCGGAAATCCTCTCCAAGGCCGGCATCACGCCGACTGCGCTGAACCAGGCCGTAAACGATATCCGCAAGGGCCGCACCGCCGACAGCGCCAGCGCCGAACAGGCCTACGACGCGCTGAAGAAATACGCCCGCGACCTGACCGCCGACGCGCGCGACGGCAAGCTCGATCCGGTCATCGGCCGCGACGACGAGATCCGTCGCACGATCCAGGTTCTGTCGCGTCGCACCAAGAACAACCCCGTCCTGATCGGCGAGCCCGGCGTCTGCAAGACCGCCATCGCCGAGGGATTGGCGTTGCGCATCGTTAATGGCGACGTGCCGGAAAGCCTCAAGGACAAGCAACTGATGGCGCTCGACATGGGCTCGCTGATCGCCGGCGCGAAATATCGCGGCGAGTTCGAGGAGCGCCTCAAGGCAGTCCTCAGCGAGGTCCAGTCGGCCGCCGGCGGCATCATCCTGTTCATCGACGAGATGCATACGCTCGTCGGCGCCGGCAAGTCGGAAGGCGCAATGGACGCCTCCAACCTGTTGAAACCCGCCCTCGCTCGCGGCGAACTGCACTGCGTCGGCGCGACTACGCTCGATGAGTACCGCAAGCACGTCGAAAAGGACGCCGCCCTTGCCCGCCGCTTCCAGCCGGTCTTCGTCGACGAGCCGAGCGTCGAGGACACGATCTCGATCCTGCGCGGCCTGAAGGAGAAATACGAGCAGCACCACAAGGTGCGGGTCTCCGACTCCGCCCTCGTCTCGGCCGCCACGCTGTCGAACCGCTACATCACGGATCGCTTCCTGCCCGACAAGGCGATCGACCTCGTCGACGAGGCCGCGTCGCGCCTGCGCATGCAGGTCGATTCCAAGCCCGAAGCACTCGACGAGATCGACCGTCGCATCATGCAGCTCAAGATCGAACGCGAGGCTCTGAAGGTCGAGAAGGACGCCGCGTCGAAAGACCGGTTGCAGAAACTCGAGAAGGAACTTTCCGGTCTCGAGGAGGAATCCGACAGCCTGACCGCCACCTGGCAGGCCGAGAAGGAAAAGCTCGGCACCGCCGCCGACCTGAAGCGCCAGCTTGACGAGGCCCGCAACGAACTTGCCTCGGCCCAGCGCAAGGGCGAATTCCAGAAGGCGGGCGAGCTTGCCTATGGCCGCATCCCGGACCTTGAAAAGAAACTCGTCGAGGCCGAGAAACGCGGCGATGCCGGTTCGATGGTCGAGGAAATCGTCACGCCCGACCACATCGCCCACATCGTCTCGCGCTGGACAGGCGTTCCCGTCGACAAGATGCTGGAGGGCGAGCGCGACAAGCTGCTGCGCATGGAGGATGATCTCGCCGAGCGTGTCGTCGGCCAGGGCGAAGCCGTGCAGGCCGTCTCCAAGGCTGTCCGCCGCGCCCGCGCCGGCTTGCAGGACCCGAACCGGCCGATCGGCTCGTTCATCTTCCTCGGCCCCACCGGCGTCGGGAAGACCGAGTTGACCAAGGCGCTCGCCGACTTCCTGTTCGACGACGAACACGCCATGGTGCGCATCGACATGAGCGAGTTCATGGAGAAACACTCGGTGTCCCGCCTCATTGGCGCGCCCCCCGGCTATGTCGGCTACGAGGAAGGCGGCGCGCTGACCGAAGCCGTCCGCCGCCGGCCATATCAGGTCATCCTGTTCGACGAGATCGAGAAGGCGCATCCCGATGTCTTCAACGTCTTGTTGCAGGTGCTCGATGACGGCCGTCTGACCGACGGCCAGGGCCGCACGGTCGACTTCAAGAACACGCTGATCATCATGACGTCGAATCTCGGTTCCGAATATCTGGTCAATCTCACCGAGGGCCAGGATGTCGGACTCGTGCGCGACGACGTGATGAACGTCGTGCGGGCATCGTTCCGGCCGGAATTCCTCAACCGCGTAGACGAGATCATCCTGTTCCACCGGTTGAAGAAATCGGAGATGGGCCGCATCGTGAAGATCCAGCTCAAGCGGTTGGAAGACCTGCTTGCGGATCGCAAGATCACGCTCAGGATCGACGAGGATGCCCTGCAGTGGCTCGCCGACAAGGGATATGACCCGGCCTACGGCGCCCGCCCGCTGAAGCGCGTCATTCAGCGCGAGGTGCAGGATCCGCTCGCGGAAAAGATCCTCTCCGGCGAAATCCTCGACGGAACAGCCGTCAAGGTGCTGGAAGGCTCCGACCGGCTGAACTTCGAGACGGCCGCTCCGGCCGCCGATGTCGAGGCCGATCAGGCCGCCTGACAATAACTCGAATACCTGCGTCTGACCCGGCTTCGTGCCGGGTCAGCCATTTTAACGCCGCGATTCTGCACGAATCATCTATTCGCAGGGACGGAACGAATCGCAGGACGGCGGGTTTTCCGCACACGCCTTGTGACGTCTTTGGGAAATCCTGAATGCACTTTCTCTTTTCTGCCGGCCTGCTCACAGCACTCGTCGCGGCCGCTGTCGCCGCGCCAGCGGCCGCCGAAACGGCGGGCGCTTCCTACCAGGTGGCTCAATCCGACGTCGGCTTCTTCATCGACCGCCACGGGCGGCGCGTCTATTTCGACCGCCGCACCAATCGCATCATCGCCGTGGAGGAGCCGCAGCCGCTCCGCAACCTGCTGGAACGCGTCCTGCCGCCGCTCGGAGCCAGCCCGCCGGGCCCCGACGCCAGCGCCTTCCCACCCGCACCCGAACCCGCGCCGCGGCCCGAATCGCTGCCGTCGGCCGAGACGGTGCCGCCTCTCGAAACGGTCGTGCGCGCGCCTCTCGGTTCGTCCTCCGAAACCGGCGAGTCGGAAGCCCGCGACCTCAACGAACTGCTCGGCGAACTCGGTCCCGACACGCAGAATTCGCTCGCCCCTCCCGGCGACCCCGCAGGCCAGGTGCCCGCGCCCGAAATCGGCAATGCGCCCGCGGCCGAGGACCAGCCCGGCACCCGGACCGCGGCCTTGCCGCGCCCTGAACCGGTCATTCCGGCGAAGGGGCCGGCCATCGCCAAGCTCCAGGTCTTGCTCGACCGCCATGGCTATTCGCCCGGCGTGATCGACGGCCGGATGGGCAGCAATGTCGCCAAGGCAATCAACGTCGCCCGCAACGAAACCGGGATCTCCCTCGATCCCGCCGATGAAGCGGCGCTTAACGCCGAACTCGACCGGACCGGCGGACCGGCCTTTGCTGATTACACGATCACGCCCGAGGATGCAGCCGGGCCCTTCGCGGCGTCGATACCGGAAGACTACGCCGAGAAGGCCGCGCTTCCCGCCTTGTCCTACACTTCGCCGATGGAGATGCTGGCCGAGCGCTTCCACATGTCGGAAGCCTATCTGGTATCGCTCAATCCCGACGTGAACTTCTACCAGCCCGGAACGGTGATCCGAGTCGTTGCGGTCGGCCGCAACGTCGGCAGGGCGGTCGCCCGCGTGGAAGCCGACAAGGCCGCCGAACAGGTGCGCGCCTATGATCAATCCGGTCGGCTGGTCGCCGCCTATCCCGCCACGATCGGCTCCTCCGACACGCCCTCTCCGTCCGGCACCGTCCAAGTGGAGCGCGTCGCCTTCGATCCGAACTACACCTACAATCCGAAGATCAACTTCGTGCAGGGTTCCAACAACAGCGTCCTGACCATCCCGCCGGGGCCGAACGGGCCGGTCGGCTCGATATGGATCGCCTTGTCGAAGCCCACCTACGGCATCCACGGGACGCCGGAGCCGGACCGTATCGGCAAGACGAACTCGCACGGATGCGTGAGGCTGACCAACTGGGACGCGGCGGAACTTGCGCGACTCGTTGCCAAGGGCGTGACTGTCGAATTCATCGACTAGTACCGACCGGCGGACCGTCTAGAATGACGCCTGAAATCCCGTGTGCGTGAGCAAGCCCACCTTGTCGAACCAGCAGCGGAACTGCGACATCACGATGCGGTCCTTCTTGCCAACGGTGTAGAGCACCTTTCCCGCCTTGGTGATCCTGGTCCCTTGGTAGCAGCCATTGGCCTCCGGGCATTGTTCGCCGACGCGGCAGGCCGTGCAGAGCGGTTCGCCAGGCTCCGCGTCCGGCTCCGGCCCCTCGACCGCGACCTCGACCTTCCCGGAAAGTGCGTTGTAGTCATAGGTGATCGCCGAGAGGCTGAGCGAGTCCATCTGCGAGTCCGTCATCCCGGTCATTCGCCAGTCGCCGTCGTCGAAGCGGAACCGTACCGTCATCCCCCAGCGCCAACGCGATCCGCCGTAGTGGTCGGCAACGATGCTGCCGCGTTCGATCGAAATGCCCTCGAACGGATCGCCAAACGCGCCGCCCTCGTCCGAGCGTAGCACCAGGCGCGGCTCGTCGGCCGCTCGCGTGTAACCGCCCTTGCCATCGGCAAATGCGACGATCAGCCGGCGCACCGGCGCTTCGGAATAGCCCTGGTCGCCGTCACAGGCGTTGCGCGGCTCCATCATCCCCTCCGGCGCCTCGATGACCACGGCGACGTCGTCGATGCCGTCACGGTTCAGGTCGCCATTGGCCGCGCCGATCTCGTGCCACCCGGCGGTTGCATAGTCCTGCC
>JBAQHA010000084.1:0-1869 GCA_049288075.1 Oricola sp. | reverse complement strand
GCGCTGGAGATGGCGAGAACTTCGGCGATCCGCTTCCGCGAAAGAGTCGGCAGGAATACCATGCAGGCGAATATCATGCCGTAAAACACCGCCTCCACCACCAGGGTCCACACCACGCCGTCGATATACGGTCCGATCGGCGACAGCACGGCGGACCGGAGATAGGCCGCGATCATTTCGGTCATGTCCTCGCCATAAGCGATCCGCGTCGCCAGTGCGATCAGCCCGCAGATCCATAACGCCGGCAGGATGCGAAGCGCCCGCTTCTTGAGGAATTCGACGGGTCCCGCAAGTGCCATGCTCATGGCTATGACAAAGCCGGAGATGACAAAAAACACCTGCACTCCGACCGCACCCGTGCCCGCCATGATGCCGAGGAACGGAAAAGCCGCATCGTCGGCGGTTGCAGCTTCGGCGGCGTGGGCCCAACTGAACAACGCGAAATGGTGCATGACCACGAGCAGCGCGGCGACGATGCGGACAAGGTCCAGCCCGTCGATATGGGATTTCCTGCTTCCGTCAGTCATTTCGCCCCCATTTCCGCATTTCACGGGACGTCGCGCTCGACAGCCAGCTGCGAGGTCCTCGGCGATGCGGCCGATTGTGAGGATTGGATCGTCCGCATGAAGGCCACGGCGTTGAGGAGCTCGTCGCGCATCGGATGTTTGGTAATCCAGAGCCCCGCAATCCATCCGGCCGCGGCGACGCCGACGGCGACCACCGTCTGACCGATGGAAAAATCGAACGGCGTCTCGACGGATATCGCGATGAGGAGGGGAGGCGTGACCGCCGCAATGGCGACCACCATGCTGCGCCAGGTCGCCATCGCGATCTCCCCCCAACTCACGGCGAGCCTGCGGCATGCGATCTTGAGGGATATGAATGCGCGGAACGGGATCACGAGCATCAGGCTCCACGCGGTCATTTCAAGTCCGCCGAACAAGGCCGCGAGCGTGATGACCGTGGTCACGACCGGAAATGTGATCAGCGCGCGGATGAACACGTCGCGCACCGCTCCGACCGCCATGAGGGCAGGGTCGTTGAGGGCGAAGCTGAACGAGAAAAGCGATGCGATGGCGAAAATTCGTACGATCGGGATGGCGTGCTGCCATTGGGCGCCCAGCACCAGGCCGACGACCGGTGAGGCAAGCACGGCGAGGACCAGCAAGGCCGGCCACTGCAATACGGTTATGATTTCCAGGCCGTGAAGATAGGCCTTCTTGACGCTCCGGCCTTCGCGGGCCTCCGACGCGAAAGCGGGCAGCACGACGGGCACGGCCCCGCCAATGAGAACCTTTTCCGGTATCTGGCTGATCGTGAGGGCGCGATTGTAGATAGCTGCGGCCTCCAGCGAGACGATCTTGCCGAGCAGGGCATATGGGAGGTTCTCTGCCATCATGAAGAGCAGGTACGACCCGCCATTGTAGCCGCCGAACCGGATCATCGCGCGCGCGTGACGCAGTGACGGCTTGTACATCCAGAAATGCGGCCTGAACCAGATCGCCATCGTGCTTGCGACGACGGATGCCACCAGCCAGCCGAACGCGAAGCTCATGTAACTGAAGCCGTAAAGCGCGAGCGTCACCGTGACGACCGCCGATGTGACGGCCAGCGTCGTGTTGAGGATCGCCACCTTGCCGAATGCCATGTCCCTGCGGAGCAGGGAGATCACATAGGTCGAGAACGTATCGACCAGTATGCAGCACGATATGACTTTCAGATAACGCTCGAGTCCCGGTTCCTCGAAGAGCCTTGCCAGCGGCGCCGAACTGACCGCAAGCGCCAATGCGACGATGAGTGTGAGGATGAGGATTACGCTGAACGCCGCGCGGATGTCTTCGGGGGTCAGATCGGGTTTCTGGATCAGGA
>JBAQHA010000083.1:0-3822 GCA_049288075.1 Oricola sp. | reverse complement strand
GTGAACGAGTCCGGACTGGCGAGAAAAAAAGCCCGTTGTCCGGAATGAACAACGGGCCGGCCTCTGCCTGTTGGGGCGTTTCAACCCCTCGTCCGGTTACGGCTTCGGGGCCCAGGCAAAGAAGTCTCGCGAAAACCACGCACCGTAGATCCACTGTGTTTGCCCTGAAATACATCCGGACACAGGAGGATATGAGGAACCTGTATCCATAAACTTCGGCGTGGATTCCGCGGCAGCTTTCGGCCCCGGATCCTACGAAAAATCGTCATCAACGCTTGTCCATCGAACTTGCGTGAAACCTCCGGCTTTTTCGCTGATTGTGCCCGATTGTGTTTCACGCTACGCGAAATGACATGAAGATCGTTTGGAAGCGAAAGATCGTTACGGTTACGGCGCTGGTCGCGATAGCCGCCATCGCCGGGCCATTCGGAACCTATGTCGACCTGGCCCCCTTGCCTCGGTTCCTCTATTGGCTCGCGGCGGTGATAGGCTGTGGGCTGTTCATGAACGCCGCCATCTATGTCGCGCTTACCCATCCGCAACTCGACCGGATCCAGGTTGTGTGGCGTCTCGCCGCGGCCGTTATTGTCGCGGCCATGCCGGCGACCTTGCTGGTGATGCTCCTCGAGTATTTCATTCGGACCAAAACCCTGACGCCGGGTCTCGCCTTCACGATCTGGAGCGCGATCGCCATCGTCGGTTTCTTCGTCGGCCTGTCCGACTACCGCCAGTTTCTCGGGCAGCCGAAGCCCTTGGAACCCGCAATTCCCGGACTCTCGCCCGGGCCCTCCGGCGAAACCGCCGAACATGTCTTCTTCCGCCAACTCAAGCCCGGGATGGGCCACAAGCTCGTATCGCTGACGATCCACGATCACTATCTCGAAGTGGTCACCGAAACCGGAGGAGACATGATCCTCAAGCGGTTGGGCGACGCGGTCGCCGAGCTTGCCAACTATCACGGCCTGCAGGTTCACCGGTCGCACTGGGTCGCGCTCGACGCGATCGCCGCCCTCGAAACCGACAAAGGCAAATGCTGCGCCGTCCTGCGCGATGGAAGAAGTATCCCCGTCAGCCGGTTGAAGGCCCCGGAACTGAAACGGCTCCTGGCCGCAAGAAGCGCGAAGCCGGTGACGACGGAAGCGCCCGCGATATCCTGACGGCCCCGCTCTCCCGCCGCGTTACATCGCGCAGCCGTCGATCGCGTCGAGGCGAACGAGGATGTCGCGGTACTCGCGGTTGCGGCCGGTCACGGCTTCCTTGCGAATGATCCCGGTCACGAGCAGCCCCAGAGTCTGGCCATTGATGAACAGGGTGACGCCGCGATTTTCACTCATGCTCGCCTCGAGCATCGCGATGATTTTCTCTTGCATGACAACTCCTCGTCCCGGCACCAGTGCCCGGTCTCCCGGCCCTAGGTCGGTCGCGAACGATCGTCCGTGCGGTTTTGCACAGCGCAGGCGGCGTCACACCGTGTGCAGGTAAAGGTCGTAGTCGACGTCCGAGATGGTGCGGGCGACACGGGCGTACTCGGCCGCCTTCACCGATGTGAACGTGCGATGCATGTCTTCGCCGAGAGCCTGCCTCAGAAACTCCGAACGCTGCGCCGCGCGGATAGCCTGCCCCCAGTCGCGCGGAATGGCGAGATCGTCGCTTTCCTCGTAGGCGTTGCCTTCCGTCGCCGGGCCGGGGTCTATCCGGTTTTCGAGCCCGTGCCGTATCCCGGCCAGCACGGTCGCGGCGACAAGGTAGGGATTCACGTCCACCCCGGCGGGGCGATGCTCGATCCGCCGCGCCTGCTTGTCGCCGGCCGGGACGCGCAGCGCCACCGAGCGGTTGTTGACGCCCCACGAAGGCGAAACCGGCGCATAGCTCTGCGAGGAGAATCGCCGCCATGAATTGGCGTGCGGCGCGAAGACCAGCATGGATTCTGCCATCGTCTCCCGCAATCCGCCGAGCGCGTGCAGAAGGGTCGGCGTCCAGTCGCCTTCCGTCTCCTCGACGAATACATTCGTGCCCGCGCCGTCCATCAGGCTGACATGGAAATGCATCCCCGAGCCCGCATATTGCTCCACCGGCTTCGCCATGAAGCAGGCCGTCACGCCATGCGCCCGCGCCTGGGCGCGCACGATGCGCTTCAGCCGCATCAGGTCGTCGGCCGCCTGCATCACGTCGGTGCGGTAGTGCAGCGTCAGCTCGTACTGACCGGGCGCATATTCCGAGATCAGGGTTTCCGCCTTGATCCCCGCCTTTTCCGCCCCGGCATAGATGTCGGAAAACAGCGGCAGCATCCCGTGCAGGTGGTCCACCGAATAGACCTCGGTCTTGCGGCTCAACCGTCCGTCGAGCACGTCGGCGGCGGGCTGGACCTTGCCGTCCGGCCCGCGCTTGTTCGACAGCAGGAAGAATTCGAGTTCGAAAGCCCCTGCGGGATACAGCCCATCGGCGGCGAGCGCGTCCACCTGCCGCTGCAGCGCGTGGCGCGGGTCCGAGGTCATCGGCCGCCCGTCGAGTTCGTAGAGCGACAGGAACACCTCGCCGCGCGGCGGCATCGTGTTGTGCAGGGGCTTCAGCGTGCCCGGGATCGGCCAGGCGCGCAGGTCCCCGTCGCCCATGTCCCAGATCAGGCCGGTCTCGTGCACGTCCTCGCCGCAGATGTCGAGCCCGAGAATCGAGATCGGCATGTGCCGTCCATGGCCGTAGAGACTGGCCAGTTCATGCCGGCGTATGATCTTGCCCCGCCCGATTCCGTTGGAATCGTGCAGCACGATATCGAAAGCCTCGATCTCGGGATGCGCGGCGAGAAAGGCCTCCGCCTCGGCCGGCATGGAGCCGGATGGGCTGTCCGTATACATGGCGTCACCTGAAGATTTCGCCGAGCACCGCGTCGAAGGCGGCGACCAGTCGGTCGATCTGCGCCGTCCTGGTCGCCGGCGAGATCAGCATCATGTTGTGGAAGGGCGCGATCAGGCAGCCCCGGTTGAGAAGGCCGGCATGCATCGCCGCCTCCAGGTCGTGGTGGTGGGCGAGCGCCGCTTCCGCGCCGTTCTTCAGCGGCCTGGGATGGCATATGAACTCCACCCGCGCTCCGACGCGAACGACATGCCACGGAGCGCCATGCGCCTTGATCGTCCGCGCAAGCCCGCGCGCCAGCCGCGCCGCGCCGCGTTCCATCCTGCGGTAGTTCGCCACCGTCATCACTTCCGAAAGCGTGGCGCGCAAACAGGCGAACTGCATCGGGTTGGCCGACAGCGTCGTGCCCATGCCCGAATGGCCGGACGCCCGCCCGGCATTGACCGCGACATAGCGTTCGGCCACCGCCTCGCTCATGCCCCATACCGCGGCCGGCATGCCGCCGGCGACGCATTTTCCGACGACGAACATGTCGGGCTTCAGCCCGTTCACGCGCGTGTAGCCGCCAAGACCGGACGAGATCGTGTGCGTTTCGTCAATGACCAACAGCGCGCCGTACCGCGTCGCCAGCGCCCGCAATCCGTCGTGGAAACCTTCCTTCGGCAGCACCATGCAGGAATTCGTCATCACCGGCTCGGTCAGGATCGCCGCGACATCGCCCGCCGCCAGCGCCGCCTCTATGCCGGCGAGATCGTTGAACTCGCAGCAGACGCTGGTCAGCGAGAGATCCGCCACCTGGCCCAGAAGGCCCGGGCGGGTGATCGTGCGGCCGTTTTCGAGCGTCACGAACGTCTCGTCGACCGTGCCGTGATAGCAGCCGTTGAACACCAGCACCTTCTTGCGTCCCGTCACCGCCCGCGCCACGCGCAGCGCGAATCGGTTGGCGTCGGTCGCGGTGGTGGCGATCTGCCA
>JBAQHA010000082.1:0-1886 GCA_049288075.1 Oricola sp. | reverse complement strand
GGCCGCAAACAGGTCCTCCACCATGAACTCAGCGCGCAGCCTGTCCGTGTTCATGCCGTCAATATCGGCGGGGGAAGCGCCGTAGATCGAACGCATCAGGTCATCTCCGTGAGTTCGTGCAGGTGTTCCAGCCCTTCGGACAGGCAGAGGATTGCCAGTGCCTGGCCGTAACCGGTCGGCTGGATCGGAATGTCGCGATAGAATTGCAGGTCGTGGCCCATGCGCGTGCCGTAGGAGACGTTGGCGACGATCCCGTCCGCGTCGACATTGGCAAGCACCGCCCGTAGCGCGCGCAGACCCGCCGGGCCGCATGCCGCCGGACCGATGCCGCTGCGCGCGGCCTTCATCAGCGCGTAGCCGAAACCGGCGGTCGCCGAGATCTCCTCGTAGGATTCAGGATCGTCGAGAAGTGTCCGCCATGCACCGGAGGGAGCCTGCAGTTCGAGCAATTTTTCGATCTGCGTCTCCAGTACGCCCAGCAGGAAGGCGCGCGGTGCCGGCGAGATTTCGGCGAGTTCCATAAGATCGAGGATGCCGACCGTGATCCAGGCGTTGCCGCGGCCCCACAGCGCGCGGGCGAAATTGTGCCGGCCGCGAAAGGTCCAGCCATGGTACCACAAGCCCGAATGCGGGTCGGCCAGATAGCGGCAATGCACGAGGAACTGGCGTTCCGCTTCCTCGACGAAGCGGCGCTCGCCCGTCGCTTGGCCGAAAGACGCCAGGAACAGAGCCACCATGAACAGCGTGTCGTCCCACAGTTCGTCGTCGTTGATCCGGTCGGAAACGTTGTGCTGGAACCCGCCTTCCGGGGTCCTCGGCATTGTCCTGACGACGCTCTCCGCCCAATCGGCCAGGACGCGCTCGAAGCGCGGCTGACGGCATCGGCGCCACATTTCGCTCAGCGCCAGCATCGGCGCGGTCGTGTTGACATTCATTGGCGGAAGGCCGTCCGCGATGCGGCGGTCATACCAGTCTTCGATCATGGCCAGGAGCCTGTCGTCACCGTTGACCAACCAGAGTTTGACGAGTCCGTACAGGCCGACGCCCTGCGGCCATTCCCATCTGTCGAAACTGACATAGTCGCCGGGCGTTCCATCGAGATTGGGTTCGTGGAAACGGCCGTCGGCGCGCAGGCAGCTCATCCCGGCGACGAGCCGGGAAAGGGTCGTGCGAACATGATCGGCAGACAACGTCAACTCTCCTCCCGATACGCGACGCCAGCTGCCGAAATCCTCCCATATGTATTTTTCTTGCGCAATCTGAAAATTTTTTGCAGCCTGCGGACTTTCCCGACGCGGAGGTGACGGATTGTGAAGGGCAAGAGGGGGCGGCCGAACCGTCGCGTTCGGTTGCAGGAGATCGCGGAGCGTTGTGGCATTTCGGTGAGCACGGCCTCGCGGGCTCTCACCGGCGTACCGGGAGTGCGCGAGGCGTTGCGGGCCGAAGTCCTGGCCGTGGCGCGGGCGCTCAACTATGCGGTTCCGGCCTCGATTGCCGAGCGCAAGGTGCTGCTTGCGGCCAGCAGCCTGGCCATGATCGACCATTCGCGCAACCAGTTCACCGTGCACGTGCTGGACGGGCTCAACGAGCGCGCGCAGGCGCTCGGGGTCGAGATCGTGACGAGGCCGGTGGCCGCACCGGAGGACGAAGTGAAATTGCTGCGCGAAGCCGAGGCGCAGGAGTCGGTCGTGGGCTGCCTCTTCCTGACACTCGACGACACGGAAGTGCTGACCCTGACCGAAGGCTTCACCAAGCCGATCGTGCTGATCAATGGCGATGATCCGTTCATGCGGCACTCCAGCGTCACGCCCTGCAACCGTTCCGCCGCGCAACTGGCCGCGGAGCACCTGCTCGGCCTCGGCCATCGCCGCATCCTGTTCCTGATG
>JBAQHA010000081.1:0-2553 GCA_049288075.1 Oricola sp. | reverse complement strand
GGCCTCGATGCCGGCGCCTGCCCGCCGATCCATTCGCTCGGTTCGGCGGAGGCGCCTGACGTTAGGTAAGCAGGCTGGACCGGAGGGTGCTTTGACAACCATCAATCCCCCGAGGGGCGCGACCTCTTCCAATTTGGCAAAAATCCGAAGACGTCAGTACAGGTTTTCGCTGCAATAACCGGCGGGTCACCCGGGAATTTCAACTCCCGATTCAGCCCCGATGGCTAGTTTTCCCTACCAGGCCATGCCGCTCCCGCCACGGCAGTTCATGACGCCGGTTCCTGGGACGCCGTCAGTGCGCATGTTCAGCCAAATCCTGGTCCGCACCGGTATCGATCCCGGCGGTCCGGCCCATATTGATATTATCCGGCTGTCGAAGGGATTCTCTCGCGGCGGCCGACGTCCGCGGCGGGAAGCGAGCCGCAGGAACGGGCAACGGCGCGTTGCCGCCCGGACGTGGCCCGGTTTTCCGGCGGCCGGTCAAGGAAGGCCGCTTTCAATGTGGGAGATAGGATTTCGCCTTCGCGCGATGACGCGGAGATGGCAGACAGCCGTGCGGTCAGGCCGTTTCGACGTAACGCCGGACCTCGTCCAGGAACGTGTCGGCGAAGCGTTCGAGCTTGGCCGCGCCGACGCCATGCAGTTTCTCGAAATCCCGCCGGGTCTTGGGAAGCGTGCTGGCCATCTCGATCAGGGTTCGGTCGGAGAAGATGACATAGGCGGGAACGGAGCCTTCGCGCGCCAGCTCGGTGCGGCGCGCCTTGAGGCGTTCGAGCAGGGCCTGCGAAACGTTCGCGTCCATCTGCGCGCCGGCGCTGGTCCGGGTACTCCGCGGCGCGGCGCGGATCATGTCGGGCCGGTAGCGGAATTCGCCCCTGCCATCGAGCAGTGCCTGTCCCTTCGGCGAGATGGAAAGGCCGCCATGGCCGGCGACATCGAGCGTCAGGTAACCGCCGCCGACAAGCTGGCGGATCAGCGACTGCCAGACATTGCGGCCCCGATCCCGGCCCGCCCCGTAGACGGGGAGATCGACATGGCCGAGGGACTGCGCCTTCGGATTGGCCTTGCCGAGCAGCAGGTCGACGAGATGGGTCGCGCCGAAGCGCTGGCCGGTCATCTGCGCGACGTTCAGGATCTTGCGCGCGTCCGCAGCGCCGTCGACGGTCTCGGCCGGGTTGATGCAGACATCGCAATTGCCGCAGGGTTCGGTCGTCTCGCCGAAATAGGAGAGAAGGCTCTGGCGACGGCATTCGGGCGCCTCGCAATAGGCGACCAGCGAATCGAGACGCTTGTGCTCGCGACGGCGGCGCTCCTCGTCGCCGTTCTCGCCGTCGATGAAACGGCGGCGCATCGAGATGTCCTGAAGCCCGAAGACCATATGGGCGTCGGCGGGCTGGCCATCGCGCCCGGCGCGACCGATCTCCTGATAATAGGCGTCGAGCGAGCCGGGCAGGTCGGCGTGGAACACGAAGCGGACATCGGGCTTGTCTATGCCCATGCCGAAGGCGATCGTGGCGCAGACGATCACGCCTGTTTCCGTCATGAAGAGGTTTTGCGCGTCGGCCCGCTGCTCAGGCGAAAGCCCGGCGTGGTAGGGGACGGCGCGGTATCCGTTGTCCGACAGGAACGTCGCCAACTCCTCGCTGCTCTTGCGCGACAGGGCATAGACGATGCCGCTTTGCGACGGGCGGCCTTCGAGGAAGGCGAGCAACTGCTTCTTCGTGTTGGCCTTGGGTTCGACCGCCAGGCTGATATTGGGGCGGTCGAAGCCGGCGACATATTGCTCGGCATTGCCGGCGAAGAGCTTTTCGACGATGTCGCGCCGCGTTGCCTCGTCGGCCGTGGCGGTGACCGCGCCGATCGGCACGCCGGGAAAGGCCGTCTTCAATTCCCGCAGCATGTCGTATTCGGGCCGGAACGACGCGCCCCATTGCGAGATGCAATGCGCCTCGTCGATGGCGATGAGGCCGACGCCGATCTTCTGCAGGGCGGCGATCATGCGGCCGGTCATCAGCCGCTCGGGCGCGAGATAGAGAATGCGCACCTCGCCCGACGCCACGCGCCGCCAGATCGCGACGTTTTCCTCGCGGCTAACCGACGAGTTGATGGTCTCGGCGGCGACGCCGGCGAGCTTGAGGGCCGCGACCTGGTCGTGCATCAGGGCGACCAGCGGGGAGACGACGATCGTGAGGCCGCCCTTCACCAGCGCGGGAACCTGGTAGCAGAGCGATTTGCCCGCCCCGGTCGGCATGACCGCGAGCACGTTGCGGCCCGCCAGAAGGAAATCGACGATGCGTTCCTGGCCGGGCCTGAAATCGTCGAAGCCGAAAACGTCTTTGAGAACGGCGTGCTTGCTGGACATCGGGGGCTCGACTGCCCGGAGAGGGCACGTTACGGAGAATCACGGGTGAACGCGTCCAGCAATAGGGATGCCGGAGGGACGGCGCAATCACTGCGGGGCAACCAGGCGTGGATGGATGGCGGTTCTTGCCCGGACTGGGGAAAACTGGTGCTGCGAGAGAGGATTGAACTCTCGACCTCACCCTTACCAAG
>JBAQHA010000080.1:0-15889 GCA_049288075.1 Oricola sp. | reverse complement strand
CATGACGTCCGTGTTCGGATTGTTCTTCACCTGCTCGATGGAGAAGGGCGGCAGTTCGTTGATGATGTCGACGTCGCCGGCGAGAAGCGCGGCAACGCGCGACGCCGATTCCGGAATGATCTTGAAGATCACGCGGTCGACGCAGGCCTTGCCGACGGGCGGAATGTCGGTGGCGCCGCCGTAGTAGTCATCGAAGCGTTCCATGATAATGGCGTCGCCTTTGCGCCATTCGACCAGCTTGAACGGGCCGGTGCCGTTTTCCTCGGTCGCGATGCCGGCGGCGCCGACCTTCTCGACAAAAGCCTTGGAGACGACCTGCTGGTTCGGCAGCATGGCGGGAAGGATCGGCCACGGCTCCTTGAGGTTGATGCGGACGATGTTGCCGTCGATCACTTCGACCGAGGCGACCGGTCCCATGAGGCCCTGGCGCGGGCTGGTCTGGCCGTCGCCCATGGCGCCTTCCTGAGTGACGCGATCGAGGGTGAACTTGACGTCCTCAGCGGTCATCGGCGAGCCGTCGTGGAACTTGATGCCTTCGCGGATCTTGAAGTCGTAGACGGTCGGCGAAACCTGGGTGAAGGACTCGGCGATCTCCGGCACGACTTTCATGTCGGAGTCGCGCGTCAGGATGCCGTCATACATGTTGCGGATGATGGTCTCGGTCTCGCGCTTGCGATGGTTCGCGGGATCAAGCGTATCGGAGTCGAGCGTAAAGCCGACCCTGAGTTCCGATGCATGCGCTGCAGGCAGGGCCACGCACAATGCGGCGGCCGAAGCAATAAGGGCTCGTTTTATCCTGGTCATTCTCACATCTCCCGGTTGACCTAACATCCGGCAACTGGCCTTCGACAGGCAAGAGAACCGGATAAATTCAATTAAGCAATCAGCGTGCCATTTGTCCGGGGATAAAAGACGTCAATTTCCTGCTTTGATTCCAATCGGTTACGGGAGGGTCTCTCGAAGGGAGGCAGAATCTTGCCAATTCTCGCGTGCGATTCACGCATATGGAGGAAATCCACGCACCGGCAAGCGGTCCCCGGCGGTCCCGGCCACACGGCAATCAGTTGGTCAGGGGGATCTGCAGCGTCAGTGGCTGGCCATCGCCGCCGGCACCGCCGGCGAACTTGGAAACGGTCAGGAACGTCACCGCATTGCCGGAGAAGCGACGCGGATCTGGCGCCGCGTTCTTGCGGAAGCCGTCCGTGTAAACTTCCGTCGGCGCCTCGCGCAGCGCGTTCTGGATGAAGACCGGCCGTTCGGCGGCGCGGCCGTAATCGGTGATCGAAAGCCGGGCCGTCGTCCAGGATCCGAAGCGCGCCGGGTCGATCTCGTCGACGGGCACGATTTCCGCCGTCGGCGGGTTGACGCGCGCGGTCGAGGCGGTAGCCAGCGTCGGACGGGGGGATTTCTCGGTCGTCGCGACGCCGGTGTCGTAGGAAGCGAGAATACGCGAAGCCTCGGGTTCGCGCAGTGACGCCACCTCGATCGGCTGCTGCTCCACCGGACGCTCCTGCGGGGCGGGCGGCGCGTAGGCGGCGATATCCGGCGCCGGCCCGGTGAGGGCCGCGACTTCGACTTGCTGCTGCGCGCCGGGGCGGGGTGCGAGGACGGGAACCGGAATACGCATCCCGTCGGCCGCGGGCACGACGCCTTCGGGAGCGGCCGCGATCAGGGCATCCACTGTTTCCGCCTGCGGCGAGGCCGTGCTCGTTGCGCCGTTCAGGGCGGCTTCGATGTCGGCGGCCGAGCGGCGGGTCGCCATGTCCTCCGCGCTGGTGCTCGCCAGCAGGATTTCGGGCTTCGGCCGGGGAACCGGAATGTCGAGCGCCGAGCGTATCGGCGAAGGCTCGACCGCTTCGGCAACCAAGGTGTTCCGCGGCTGCTCGAGCGGGACGAGGGCCTGCGGGCGCGGGGCGAATTGCGGCAGCGGCGTCTTGCGCGGGGCAAGCGCGGCAATCAGCGAGCCGGGCGACTGGACCACGGGCGCGGGCGTGGCCGTCACGACCGTCGTGGCGCGGGCGACCGGCGCCGCCTCCTCGACATTGTCCTCTTCCTCGTCGGCGCCGCCACCGAAAATGCCCGCAAGCAGGTTCTTCTTGCCGCTACTGGCGCGGCCTCCCTCATCGCCGCCACCGGCGTAGGCGATGGCGGTGGCCTGGCCGGTCTTCTTGCGGGACTGGTAGGCGGCGAGCGCCTGCTGGTAGCCCGGCAGCGGCTTGCCGTCCGGCGGCAGGTGCAGCGTTCCGCCTTTCGGGAATATGCGGACGAGTTCGTCACGGCTCATGCGCGGCCAGGCGCGCACGTTGCCGGTATCGAAGTGGACGAAGGGCGAACCGGATTTCGGGTAATAGCCGACGCCGCCGCCCTGCAGCTTGAAGCCGATCTCGCGCAGTTTGGCGAGCTTGACGCCGGGGATGAAGAAATCCATCGCGTTGCCGAGCATGTGCTGGCTTTTCTTGGCCTGGCCGCCGCGCGTCCGGCGCAGCATCTCGTTGGTGGCCGGGGAGCGATAGGCGGAGACGACGTGGATGTAGTCCCTGGCGCCCGACATCTTGTAAGCTTCCCAGACGATGTCGAAAAGCTGCGGGTCCATCCTGGTCGGCTCGTTGCGCCGCCAGTCGCGCAGGAATCGATTGAGCTTGTCGAGCCCGCTCTTGACGTATTTTCCGTCCTTCTTGAACGTGATCTCGGCGCGTTCGCCGGTATGGATGTAATAGAGCTTGAGGGTGCGGGTTTCAGCGTCGGCGGATGCGGACAGTGCGAGCGCAAAAGGAACAGCAAGGCAGAAAAGCACGACCGCGCGCGTAACCGCGCGAGTGACATTGCCGCAGAGGCCTACGGCTGCATTTGTCATCCGGCCTATCAATACGCACCAACCTGTAAGAACTGAACTGCTCCAGAGGCTAGCGGAAACATGGTTAACCGCTTGTTATCGCGGTGATCGCACCGATGACCCGCAAAATCCACAAGGAAAGCGTCCGGAAGGTCTTCTCGCACGAATAAATCCCCGATCGTCCCCATCTATCTTGCGTGATGGCGGCGAAATGCGGTGATTAAATGGCAATAAACAGGCCCGCGGAAGGGCGCAAAGCCTCTTGGTTACCAAGCCGATAACCGACTCGCTTCAAACGAAGGAGGACCTGGCGGCGGGCGCGGGTCAGTCGGCGGCGACGCCGATATCGCCGAGATTGTATTCCTTGAGTTTGCGATAGAGCGTCGAGCGGCCGATTCCGAGACGGCGCGCGACTTCGCTCATCTGGCCGCCGTAATGCTCGATCGCGAAGGCGATGGCGTCCGATTCGAGGTTGACCAGCGGACGCACATTGCCGTCCTCGTCGAGCAGCCTCAGCACATCGACGCTGTCGCTGGCGTCGGACCATCCGGCGCCGCCATAAAGCGACGGCGCGCCGACGTCCCTGCGCTGCGGAGCCTCCTCACGGGTCTTGCCGTCGGGACCCGACAGCTCCTTCGGGTCGATGCCATGCACCTGGGCGGAGATCTGCGGGAAATCGGTTTCGCCGAGCATGTTGCCGTCGCACAGGACCATGGCGCGGAAGACCGCGTTCTGGAGCTGGCGGATATTGCCCGGCCAGTCATGCGCCTGGAGGAGGGCCAGCGCACGCGGCGAGATGCCACGCGCCTTGAAGGCCGGCTCCTCCCGCCGGTACATGTCGATGAAATGGTGGACGAGTTGCGGAATGTCCGATTCGCGCTGGCGCAGCGGCGGCACCAGGATCGGGAAGACGTTGAGGCGGTAGAACAGATCCTCGCGGAAACGACCTTCCTTGATGCCGGCGATCAGGTCGCGGTTCGTCGCCGAGATGATGCGGATGTCGACCTTCCTCGAAGACTTGGCGCCGACGGGTTCGATCTCGCCTTCCTGGATGGCGCGCAACAGCTTGACCTGGGCGTCGAGCGGCAATTCGCCGATCTCGTCGAGGAACAGGGTGCCGCCATTGGCCTCGAGGAACTTGCCGGCGTGCTTTTCCGTGGCGCCGGTGAACGCGCCCTTTTCGTGGCCGAACAGGATGCTCTCGATCAGGTTCTCGGGGATCGCACCGCAATTGACGACAATGAAGGGCTTGCTGCGGCGTGCGCTGTCGGCCTGGATGGCGCGGGCGATCAGTTCCTTGCCGGTGCCGGACTCGCCTTCGATCAGGACCGGAATGTCGCTGGCGGCGGCCTTGCGCATCAGCATCTTGACGCGGTCCATGGCCTCGCTGCCGGCGACCATGGCGCGTACCGCCGACGTGCCGTCATGGCCGAGGCCGGAAGCGGCCTGTTTCGACGTGACCTTGACCGCGGCGTCGAGCGCCGTCTTCAGCCGTTCCGGCGAGACAGGCTTCACGAGGAAATCGAAGGCGCCCGCCCGCATGGCGGTGATGACCACGTCGATGCCGCCCTGGGCGGTCAGCACGATGACCGGGACATCGACATCGCGTTCGCGCATGACGCGCATTACGGTCAGGCCGTCGATGTCGGGCATGACGAGGTCGAGCAGGATCGCATCGATGGGATTGGCGTCGATCGATTCGATGGCGTCGAGCGCCGCGGCTCCGCCCTCGCAGATGCGCGAGGTGTGACCGAGCCTGTCTACGGACGCCTGGAGCAGGCGGCGCTGGACCGGATCGTCGTCGACAATGAGGATTCGCGCACTCATCGCTTGAACAGCTTCGAACCTTTTGTATGTTTCGTTACGCGGGACGCCGCGAGACTTATCTGTGCGCCAACTTGGCACATAATCCTGAAATGCGGGCTAAGTCGGCTCGTACAAGTTTAACGATCGCCGTTTCACGAGCCGGCGACCGCCATGAGGCATACGACAATGGCAGATGACCGGTTTACTCATTCGGGGAGCATCGCGGTGCGATCCGCCGCCCAGTCCGGGGCGGCAACGGCCGAGAAATCGCCATTCGGCGCACTGCCGGAATGGAACCTTGCCGATCTCTATCCGGCGATCGATGCCCCCGAACTGACGCGGGACCTGGAGCGGGCGGAGAGAGACGCGCGCGCCTTCGAGGAGGAGTGGAAGGGCAAGCTGTCGATCGCCGCGAGCAGGGGCTCGCTCGGCAGGGCGGTGACGCAATACGAAGCGATGGAGGAACTGCTTGGCCGTATCATGGCCTATGCCAGCCTGACCTATGCCGGCGAGACCGCCAATCCGGTCAATGCCAAGTTCTACGGCGACATGCAGCAGCGCCTGACCGACATCAGTTCCAATCTTTTGTTCTTCGCGCTGGAGATGAACCGGCTGGAGGACGCCGAAATCGAGCGCGCATTCGCCGCCGACGCCGTGCTGGCGCGCTACCGTCCGTGGGTCGAGGACCTGCGGATGGAAAAGCCGTACCAGCTGGAGGATCGCGTCGAGCAGTTGTTCCACGAGAAGTCGCTGACCGGACGCTCGGCGTTCAACCGGTTGTTCGACGAGACGATGACGGCGCTGCGTTACGACGTCGATGGCGAGTTGTTGCCGATCGAACCGACCTTGAACCTTTTGCAGGATCACGACCGGGCGCGGCGCGAGAAGGGCTTCCAGGCACTCGCCAAAACCTTCTCCAACAACCTGCCGACCTTCACGCTGATCACCAACACGCTGGCCAAGGACAAGGAAATCTCCGACAGGTGGCGGGGTTTTGAGGACATCGCCGACAGCCGCCACCTCGCCAACCGGGTCGAGAGGTCAGTGGTGGACGCGCTGACGGAAGCCGTGCGCGACGCCTATCCGCGCATTTCGCACCGCTATTACGCGATGAAGGCGCGCTGGCTCGGGCTCGACAAGCTGGAGGCCTGGGACCGCAACGCGCCGCTGCCGGATACGCCGCAGGCGACGATCGGCTGGGAAGAAGCCAAGAACACCGTTCTCGACGCGTATGGAGCCTTTTCGCCCGACATGGCGGACATTGCGCGCCGGTTCTTCGACAGGTCGTGGATCGATGCGCCGGCCCGGCCGGGCAAGGCGCCGGGGGCGTTCGCGCATCCGACGGTGCCGTCGGCGCATCCCTATGTCCTGCTGAACTACATGGGCAAGCCGCGCGATGTGATGACGCTGGCGCATGAACTCGGCCACGGCGTGCACCAGGTGCTGGCAGGCGAACAGGGCGCGCTGATGGCGCAGACTCCGCTGACGCTCGCCGAGACGGCCTCGGTGTTCGGCGAGATGCTGACCTTCCGCTCGATGCTGGAGCGCACGCAGGACCAGCGCGAGCGCAAGGCGATGCTGGCGCAAAAAGCCGAAGACATGATCAACACGGTCGTCCGGCAAATCGCCTTCTATTCGTTCGAGCGCAAAGTCCACGCCGAGCGCCGCAACGGCGAACTGACGGCCGACAAGATCGGCGAATTGTGGATGAGCGTGCAGGGAGAGAGCCTCGGGCCCTCGATCCAGCTGGCGCCGGGCTACGAGACCTTCTGGGCCTATATCCCGCATTTCATCCATTCGCCCTTCTACGTCTATGCCTATGCGTTCGGGGACTGCCTGGTGAACTCGCTTTACGCTGTCTATCAGGACGCCGAGACCGGGTTCCAGGCGAAGTATTTCGACATGCTGCGCGCCGGCGGCACCAAGCACCATTCCGAGTTGCTGGCGCCGTTCGGGCTCGACGCATCGGAGCCGGCGTTCTGGTCCAAGGGGTTGTCGGTGGTCGAGGGGATCATCGACGAACTCGAGGCGATGGACGGGTAGGCGGTTTCGTGACGGAGCTTCCGCACGGTTTCTCGATCGGGCTTTCGCCGCTCGCGGATCGCGGCCACTGGCTCGCGCCGGACGACTGGCTCGATTTTTCGCTCGGCGAGAAGGACCGCCTGATCGCCGAACGGCCCGGGCGCGTGTTCATGGCGCAGGACGATACGGACGCGGTCCAGCGCGAAGTAGCCGACCTGCTGCGCGGCCATCTGACGAGTGCCTATCCCGGGACATACAGGGCCGACGGGGATCGTGTCGAGATCGCGGGAACGGGACGCAAAGTCGATTTTTCCGAGCCGGGCGAGCCGGTGTTGCAGACGGCGGCGCGGCTGGTCGCCGACGATCTCGTCATCATGCGCAAGCGCGATGACGGCTGGACGCTGGTCGCGGCATCGCTGTGCTTTCCGACCAGATGGGTGCTGAGCGAGAAGTTCGGTCGGCCGATCACGTCGATCCACGCGCCAGTGCCGGGCTTTTCGGCGGGAACCCGCAACGCGGTGCTGATCGAGCGCATCTTCGACAATCTGCAGCCGAACCAAACGGTGCAGCGGTCGAACTGGTCGGTCCATGCGAAGGGCGACCTGCACCAGAGCGAGCCGCATGGAACCCAGCTCGACGTGAGCGAGCCCGAACGGATCGCCCGGCTGTTCCTGCGGCGCGAATACCAGACGCTCACGAGACTGCCGGAAAGCGGGGACATCCTGTTCACGATCCGCGTTCACGCCAATCCGCTCGTCGGGATGGAATCGAACGCGGAAAAACGCGCCGAGCTTGCCGGGCGGCTGAGGGAGCTGGATGCGGACGAACTCGCCTACAAGGGTTTGGCGGAGGCGCGCGACCGGCTCGTCGAATATTTGACGTCAATCACTCCGCCCTGACCGATCGGGCTTTCCAACGTATGGCGGGCATGCTTTAGCCGCCGCAACGCATCTCGAACCTCGCGCAAGACCATGGCCGCCGGCGCCGCTCCACTCGTATTCTTCAGAGACGATTTTCAAGGCCGCGCCACGCTGTTCGCGGAGCCGCGCATGATCCTGAGCGCGTGGACGGGCGAGGAGCTTGCGGAAGCCTTCGAGCTCATGGAACAGGCGCACCGCGACGGACTTTGGCTGGCCGGGTTCGTTTCCTACGAGGCCGGCTTCCATTTCGATCCGGCACTCAAGAAACTGGCCGGGCGACCGATGCGGACGCCGCTGCTGTGCTTCGGCATTTTCGACGGTCCGGCCGACGAAGCCGGGGCGCCGCGCGGCGACGCCTCGCAAGCCGCGCTCGAGGATTTCAGGGCCGACTGGGACTTCGGGACATATGCGGAGAAGTTCCGCTCCCTTCATGACGGGTTGTGCGCCGGGGACATCTATCAGGCCAACCTGACCTTTCCGATCCGCGCGCGCTGGGCCGGCGACGCATTCGGGCTGTTCGACATGCTCGCCGCGCGCCAGCCGGTGCGCTACGGCGCCTGCGTGACGCTGTGCGAGCCGCACATCGTCTCGCGGTCGCCGGAACTGTTCTTCAAGATCGACCGCGACGGCTGGATCGAGACCCACCCGATGAAGGGGACGGCACCGCGCAGGGCCGATCCACGTGCGGACGCCGACGAAATCCGGAAGCTGAAGGAAGACGAGAAGTCGCAGGCGGAGAACCGCATGATCGTCGACCTCCTGCGCAATGACATCTCGCGCGTCACGGAGGTCGGCACGCTCGACGTGCCGGCGCTGTTCGAGGTCGAGACCTATGCCACCCTGCACCAGATGATCAGCCGCGTGCGCGCCCGGCTGCGCCCCGGCGTCTCAGTCCGCGACATATTCGCGGCGCTGTTTCCCTGCGGTTCGATTACCGGCGCGCCGAAGATCAGCGCGATGACGATACTGAACGAACTCGAACATACGCCGCGGGAAGCCTATTGCGGCGCCATCGGTTATGTCGCGCCAGGCGGGGAAATGCGCTTCAACGTGGCGATCCGCACGCTGTCGCTGTTTGCCGACGGCGAGGCGGTGTTCAATGTCGGCGGGGGGATTGTCTTCGATTCGACGGCGGAGTCCGAATACGAGGAGGCGCTGCTCAAGGCGCGTTACGCTGTGGGGGACCAATGGATTTCGCGCTGATCGAGACGATGCGATGGGAGCCCGGCGACGGGTTCCTGCGCCTCGGGCTGCATCTCGACCGGATGCAGGCCTCGGCCGCATCGCTCGGCTTCGACTGCAATCGCGCGGACGCCCTGGCGGGGCTGGAAGACGCCGTCGGCGGCTCCGATCCGCTGCGCGTGCGCGCCGAACTCGCGCGGAATGGAAGCTTCGCCGTGAGCGTCGCATCCTATGCGCCGCACGCGCCGGGCACGGTCTGGCGCGTCGCGATTGCTTCTGCCCGGCTCGACTCGCGCGACCCGCTGCTTCGCCACAAGACGACGCGGCGCGACCTTTATGCGGCCGCGCGGGCGGAATTCGCGCCGGCGCAGGCGGACGAGGCGATCCTGCTCAACGGGGACGGCCTGGTCTGCGAGGGGACGATCACCAATGTCTTCGTCCGCCAGGCGCCGGAGGGGCCGCTGCTGACGCCGCCGCTCACCTGCGGCCTGTTGCCCGGCGTCTTGCGCCGGGAACTGCTCGAGAGCGGCGCGGCGCGCGAGGCGGTGCTGACGCCGCGCGATCTTGCAGAGGCGCCGGCACTCTATTGCGGGAATTCGCTGCGGGGACTGATCCCCGCAGCGCTAACCTGACGCCTATTCCGGCAGGATACGGACCGCGCCCTTGTCGGCGGAGGCCGCGAAAGCCGCGTAGGCTTTCAGCGCGGTCGTGACGTTGCGCTTGCGGGGCTTCGAAGGCTTCCAGCCGGCGGCGTCCTGTCCGGCGCGACGCCTGGCCAGCTCCGCATCGGAGACCGCAAGGTTGATCGTGCGGTTGGGGATGTCGATCTCAATGGTGTCGCCTTCCCGGACGAGACCAATGGCACCGCCATTCGCCGCCTCCGGCGAGGCGTGGCCAATCGACAGTCCGGACGTGCCGCCCGAGAAGCGGCCGTCGGTGATCAAGGCGCAGGCCTTTCCGAGGCCCTTCGACTTCAGGTAGCTCGTCGGATAGAGCATTTCCTGCATGCCGGGGCCGCCCTTCGGGCCTTCATAGATGATGACGACGACGTCACCGGCGACGATCTCGTTCGACAGTATCGCCTTGACGGCCGCGTCCTGGCTCTCGAACACGCGGGCCGGCCCGGTGAACTTGAGGATCGATTCATCGACGCCCGCGGTCTTCACGATGCAGCCGTCGAGCGCGATGTTGCCCTTCAGGACCGCGAGGCCGCCATCTTTCGAAAACGGATTGTCGACCGAGCGAATGACGCCAGACGCGCGGTCCGTGTCGAGATCTTCCCACAGACGCTCCTGGCTGAAGGCGGTCTGCGTCGGCACGCCGCCCGGCGCGGCCTTGAAGAACTCGCGCACGGTCTCGGAATTGGTGCGGGTGATGTCCCAGCGGTCGATCGCGTCGCCAAGGGTGGCCGCATGGACCGTCGGGCAATCGCGGTTGATCAGGTCGCCGCGCTCGAGTTCGCCGAGGATGCGCATGATGCCGCCGGCGCGATGGACGTCTTCCATGTGCACGTCGCTCTTGGCTGGCGCGACCTTGGAGAGGCACGGCACGCGGCGCGACAATTCGTCGATGTCGTCCATGGTGAAATCGACGCCGCCCTCATAGGCCGCCGCCAGAATGTGAAGCACGGTATTGGTGGAGCCGCCCATGGCGATATCGAGCGTCATGGCGTTCTCGAACGCCTTCTTGGACGCGATATTGCGCGGCAGGACGGTTTCGTCGTCCTGCTCGTAGTAGCGGCGGGCGAGATCCACGATCACGTGGCCGGCCTCGACGAAGAGGCGCTTGCGGAAGCCATGGGTGGCGAGCATCGAACCGTTGCCGGGCAGCGACAGGCCGAGGGCCTCGGTCAGGCAATTCATGGAATTGGCCGTAAACATCCCCGAGCAGGAACCGCAGGTCGGGCAGGCGGACCGCTCGATCGTCTGCACTTCCTCGTCGGTCATCTTGTCGTCGGCGGCTGCGACCATGGCGTCGATCAGGTCGAGCGCATGGGTCTTGCCCTTCAGCACGACCTTGCCGGCCTCCATAGGACCACCGGAAACGAAGATCGCCGGGATGTTGAGGCGCATGGCGGCGTTCAGCATGCCGGGCGTGATCTTGTCGCAGTTGGAAATGCAGACCATGGCGTCGGCGCAATGGGCGTTGACCATGTATTCGACCGAGTCCGCGATGATCTCGCGCGAAGGGAGCGAATAGAGCATGCCGTCATGGCCCATGGCGATGCCGTCATCGACCGCGATGGTGTTGAATTCCTTGGCGACGCCGCCGGCGGCCTCGATTTCGCGGGCGACGAGCTGGCCGAGATCCTTCAGGTGGACATGGCCGGGAACGAACTGGGTGAAGGAATTGACCACCGCGATGATCGGCTTGCCGAAGTCGCCATCCTTCATGCCGGTCGCGCGCCAGAGGCCGCGGGCGCCGGCCATGTTGCGGCCATGTGTGGTGGTGCGGGAGCGATATGCGGGCATCTCGTTTTCCTGTCCGTGCGTTTCCTGGTGGGGGAAATAGCGCGACTTGGCCGCAACTGAAAGCCGTTTGCCGCGATTACTGCGACGGAACGGCACGGGCCGGGGTCGGTTTTTCCTTTATTGTGACAGTTGTGTGTGATTTAGCGGCAGCCATCGACAGCGCTACCGGGAAAGGGAGCATATCGGAAATGGCGAACAGGAAGTGGCCGGTATACGGCGAAATAACCGGTCCGATCGTGATGATCGGTTTCGGTTCGATCGGCCGCGGGACCTTGCCGCTCATCGAACGGCACTTCAAATACGACAAGAGCCGTTTCGTCGTCATCGAGCCGCGGGCGGACGAGCAACTGCATTCGATGATGGAAGAGCACGGCGTGCGCCATGTCCAGCAGGCGCTGAGCCCCGAGAACTACAAGGATATTCTCGGGCCGCTTCTGACCGAAGGCGAGGGGCAGGGGTTCTGCGTCAATCTTTCCGTCGACACGTCATCGATCGATATAATGAAGTTCTGCCGCAGTCTCGGCGTGCTCTATATCGACACGGTGATCGAGCCCTGGCACGGCTTCTATTTCGACAAGTCCGCCGACAATGCCGCGCGGACGAACTATGCGCTGCGCGAGATCGCCCGCAAGGAGAAACGCAAGCATCCCGGCGGTACGACGGCCATCTCGTGCTGCGGCGCCAATCCGGGCATGGTGTCGTGGTTTGTCAAGCAGGCGCTGGTCAATCTCGCCGCCGATCTCGGCCTCGACGGTCCCGAACCCGCGGCGAACGACCGCGAGGGCTGGGCGAAGCTGATGAAAAAGGCGGGCGTGAAGGGCATCCATATCGCCGAACGCGACACCCAGCGCTCCAAGACGCCGAAAGACCCGGATGTCTTTTCCAACACATGGTCCGTCGAAGGTTTCATTTCGGAAGGATTGCAGCCGGCCGAACTGGGTTTCGGCACACACGAGAAATGGATGCCCAAGAACGCGCATCGCCACAAGAAGGGCTGCAAGGCGGCGATCTGGCTCGACCAGCCGGGCGCGGCGACGCGCGTGCGGACCTGGTGTCCGTCGCCGGGCGCGCAATACGGTTTTCTCGTCACCCACAACGAGGCGATTTCGGTCTCCGATTTCTTCACGGTGCACGACAAGAAGGGCAAGGCGACCTACCGGCCGACATGCCACTACGCCTACCACCCCTGCAACAATGCGGTGCTGTCGCTGCACGAGATGTTCGGCCAGGCCGGCAAGCCTCAGTCGACTTTCAACGTCATGGACGAAAACGAACTGTTCGACGGCATCGACGAACTGGGCGTGCTGCTCTACGGCCACAAGAAAAACGCCTACTGGTACGGTTCGCAGCTTTCCATCGAAGCGACGCGCAAGCTCGCGCCTTACCAGAACGCGACCGGATTGCAGGTCACCTCGGCGGTGCTCGCCGGCATGGTCTGGGCCCTGGAAAATCCGCAGGCCGGCATCGTGGAAACGGACGAGATGGACTACCGGCGCTGCCTCGAGGTGCAGATGCCTTATCTTGGCCCCGTTAACGGCTATTACTCCGAATGGACGCCATTGACGGGCCGGCCGGGGCTCTTTCCGGAGGACATCGACGCCTCCGATCCCTGGCAGTTTCGCAACGTGCTGGTCCACTGATGCAACATTTGGCCATGTGGCGCGTTGTCAGGCAATATGGCTTCTATGCAATCAGAAAGTGTCATAGAATGACACACGTCAATTTCGACCCGAGGTAACTGCATGACTTCCCGACGCTTCGCCAAACCGGCCGCAATGGCTGCCAGCATTCTCGCCCTTGCGACACTCGGCGGCTGCGTCATGGATGCGCCCAGCCCGGGATTCGGCCGCGTGACCAGCGCGGGCGCGGTCGAGGGCAACTGGAGCGACACGAGCGGAGTCGCCACGTCGAGCTTCACGGGCGGCGTGTTCGTCACCGTCGCCAACGACACGGGCAACCGGCTGGCCGAAGGCGGCTACCGCTATGTCGACGCGCGCAACATCGAGATCAACTACACCTCGCTGGTGCGCCAGCAGCAAGTCCGGGCGAACTGCATCGTCATCAATCCGAGCCAGATGAACTGCACCAACGACGCCGGTTCGCAGTTCACGCTGGTGCGCCGCGGCGCCGTCGGCTGAGACCGGGGCGGGCACGCGCCCGCCTGATCTCGCAAGCTTTTGGCATGTGCGATCAAACCGCCTTGCCAAGTGTCTCCCACAATGAAAACATCGCGCCGGTGGCCGCCTTCGCATGACCGTAATACTCGGATGCGATCAAGCGGCTCTCAGGTTCGCGCCACTGCGGCGCGCCGATCGACGAGGGAGAACAACATGAGACGATACCTGAAAGTTGCCGCGCTGAGCGTATCCGCGCTGGCGATCGGCACCGCTACGGCCAGCGCCGACTACACGCTCACCATCCTGCACATGAACGACTTCCACTCGCGCATCGAGTCGATCAATGCATTCGATTCGACTTGCAGCGCCGACGACGAAACCGCGGGCAAGTGCTTCGGCGGCATCGCGCGCATCGTCACGGCCGTGAGCGACGCCCGCAAGACGATGGAAGGCGAGAACGTTCTTCTCCTCAACGCCGGCGACAACTTCCAGGGCTCGCTGTTCTACACGACATACAAGGGCGCGGCGGAAGCCGAATTCCTCGCCAAGATCGGCACCGACGTGATGACCATCGGCAATCACGAGTTCGACGACGGCGAGCCGGGTCTCGCGACCTTCCTCAGCAAGGCCGAGTTTCCGGTCATTTCCGCCAACGTCGTTCCCGACAGCGCTTCCGCCCTCAAGGACAAGATCACGCCGTATGTGATCGTCGAACGCGGCGGCGAAAAGATCGGCATCGTCGGCGCGGTCGCGAACGATACCGACGAACTCTCCTCGCCGGGCGAGCATGTCATGATCGAGGAAGACGTGGCGAAGATCACCGAAGCGGTGAACGAACTGGTCGGCCAGGGCATCAGCAAGATCATCGCGCTGACCCATGTGGGCTATCCGCGCGATCTCGAAGCAATCGCCAAGATCCCGGGCGTCGACGTCGTGGTGGGCGGTCACAGCCACACGCTGCTGTCGAACTCGGTAGAGGGTGCTTCCGGCCCTTACCCGACCTGGGTCGACAATCCGGTGGGCTACAAGGTGCCGGTCGTCCAGGCGTACGCCTATTCGAAATATCTCGGCGACCTGAAGGTCACCTTCTCCGACATCGGCATCGTTCAGGATGCTTCGGGCGAGCCGATCGCGCTTGACGCCTCCGTGATTCCGGACGAAGCGACGCTGGCGCGCGTGAAGGAACTCGCCGCGCCGATCGAGGAACTGAAGAACAAGGTGATCGGCTCCAGCAGCGATCCCATCGACGGCAACCGCGACACCTGCCGCGCGATGGAATGCTCGATGGGCAACCTCGTCGCCGACGCCATGCTCGACCGCGTCAAGGACCAGGGAGTTCAGATCGCCTTCCAGAACGGCGGCGGCCTGCGCGCCTCCATCGACGGGGGCGACGTGACGATGGGCGAGGTGCTGACCGTGCTGCCGTTCCAGAACACGCTGGCGACCTTCCAGCTCAAGGGTTCGGACGTCGTCGCGGCGCTCGAGAACGGCGTCAGCCAGGTTGCCGATGGCGCCGGGCGCTTCCCGCAGGTCGCGGGGCTGAAGTTCTCCTTCGACGTCAACGCGGAACCGGGCAAGCGGATTTCCCGCGTGGAAGTGGCGGATGCGAGCGGCAGCTTCGCGCCGATCGATCCCGAGGCGACCTATGGCGTCGTCTCCAACAATTTCATGCGCGCCGGCGGCGACGGATATTCGGTCTTCAAGGACAACGGCATGAACGCCTACGACTACGGTCCGGGCCTCGAGACGGTGCTGGCCGACTACGTGGCCGCGCACAGCCCGTACAAGCCGTATACGGACGGCCGCATCCAGGCGGCCGCCGCAATGGCGGAAGAAAAGCCGGCGATGGAAGAAAAGCCGGCCGAAGCGCAGATCACGGTGCCGGAAACATCGCTCGGCGCCGGCGCGCTCTCGACCGAAGCGCCGATGGTGGATACCACGAAGAAGCATGTCGTCGCGCGCGGCGACAATTTCTGGAACCTCGCCAAGACCTATTACGGCGACGGCGCGATTTGGAAGAAGATCGCCGACGCCAATCCGGACGCGAAGGAGCGCGGCCTGCAGATCGGCCAGGAGCTGACGATCCCCAACTGATTTCGGGCTTGGCCGGAACGACAAGGGCGCGGGGATTCCCGCGCCTTTTTCGTTGGGCGCGAATTCCGCGGCCGGCGGCATTGAAATCGCAAGCATCCGGTGATGACCGCGGCGCCGGGTGCGGGCTGCCTGACGCGGGCCAACGGGTCCGCGAGATGCCGCGCAGCATGCGGGCCTAAGGAGCTCCGTCTGCGAGTTCCGCATCAAGTGTCGATGCGAGCTGGAAAAATCGCCTTCGGACGTCCGATGCGTAAGGATTTGCGCGTTCGATGGCCTCAAAGACCTCGGGTGCATCATGCCGGACCATGCCGACGGCAGCGGTCAGAAAATCGAAACTCCTGGTGGTCATGCGGGTCGGCAGAGGTTCCATCTGCACCAACACCTTGGCGATCAGGTGCGTGAGCCCTTGGACCGTGGCCGCCTCGCGATCATGGGCCTCAGGCG
>JBAQHA010000079.1:0-1994 GCA_049288075.1 Oricola sp. | reverse complement strand
GACGCTACCCCCGAGGGCAACCGAGTATACAGCATTGCGGCCTGAGAAAAGATCCGCCCAAGTTGGGGCGGGAGTTGGCCGTGCGCCGACATCGCTAGTTGACATAGTCATGCTCCATTAGAATCAGGCCGGTCGACAAACCGGCGAAGAGCATTCGGTATAATTGTTCTCCTCATGGCGATAATCTGGTAAAGAGTGCACAAACAATTTACCGAGGAGAAATTATCAATGAACCGCCTTCTCGCCCTGCAAGTGTTCCAACAGGTGGCGGAACTGAGCAGTTTCGCGAAGGCGGGGAAGCGCTTGAATCTGTCGCCTTCAGCCGTGAGTAAGAATATCGCTGAACTGGAGGCATATACGGGCGTGCGCCTTATCAACCGCACGACCAGGCGAATGGCTCTTACGCAGGAAGGTCAACTCTACCTGGAGCACGTATTGCGAGCGCTTGACGCCCTCGAAGAGGCGGATCGTACTCTCGCCTCTAGAACCCCCAATCCTGCCGGGCTCTTGAGAGTAAGCGCGCCTATGACAGTCGCCCTCACTAGACTCTCATCTGCCCTTCCCGGCTTTCTCCACCGCTATCCCGACATAAAGTTAGACCTTCATCTCGATGACAGGCGCGTCGATATCGTCCGCGAGGGCTTCGATTTGGCAATTCGAGGCAGCGATAGGCTTGAGGATTCCAGCCTGATCGCCCGTAAGCTCAGCGCCATGCCGCACGTTGTCTGTGCCGCACCTTCCTATCTTGAGAAGCACGGCAAACCTTTGACGCCAAAGGATTTGCGTGACCACACATGTGTTCGCTTCAGCCTGTCAGGACATGCTGATGTATGGGAGTTCCGCCGGGCGGGGCAGACAGAAAGCGTGCTGGTCGATAGTCGATACTCGGTCACCTCGAGCCTGGCTGTGCGACATGCGCTTTGCGCCGGTTTCGGCATAAGCTTGATACCGCGACCCTATGTGGAGGCACATCTAATATCTGGGGAACTGGTAGCGGTGCTGGAGGATTGGATGACCGTTGAGACAACTCTTTATGCAGTTTACCACTCGCGGCAACACCTCGCTCCCAAGGTCAGGGCGTTCATAGACTTTGTCGTTGAACAGTTTGATAACACGGGCGGAACGGGCGGAAGGCGTGACGCTTGAACTCGTGCAGCCAATATCCACTTTCGTGTCGGCATTGACCAGCAGATGGCGGCCTTCATCTTGCCGTGCTCCAATGAAGTGATGCCACGAGCGCGGCAGGCGAACACTGTCACCGTCCAGCGGTGATTACGCAAATCCCCTTCGGAATGGGCGGCAGCGGAACGGCAGCTTGTCGACAGGATCCTCCCGAAAGCCGCCAGTCCGCGACCGGCCCCATATTGGACATTCAGTCACCGCAACATTCGCTGTCGCATAACGCGCGTTCCGGAATTCGGCGCTGTGTCCGAATGTGCCTCGAAGGCGGACATTCGGATATTGAAGTAGTTGGTCCGCTATCACCCCTGAGCCGCCTGAATACCTAAGCGTGTGCGACGACCGGAAAGCGCCCCCGTGGCGGCCGTTGAGTGGTCTCTGGTAAAATTCCAAGAGCTGCTGGCCGGTTAGCGCCTCATGTGGATCACTAAGCTTGGGGGCGGCTGCGCGACGGTCGCTTATGGCTGGGATGGCCGCAGCGGCAGTCCGCCCGTTGATCGAGTATAAGCGGGAGTTCTTGGCGCAGGCGGCCACGGAGCGGACTCTTCTGCTGGAGGGATCGGCGATCGCGGAGATGATGGTCGACTACGTCGTGATGCGGGATCAGGCACGAGACTGCTGATGTTTCGGCACTTGGCGCCTGCTACGCATCGCTATTCGCTCGAAGGTCGGAGCCATCTATCGGCAATCTGAGGGACGCCTGGAACCCGGAAGAGAAACCCGGACGCGGCGACTCCAGAACGAGCGGGCTACCGATGCGGTCCGCGATGGCGGCGACGATGGCGAGACCGAGCCCGCTGCCGTCGGTGCTCGTG
>JBAQHA010000078.1:0-1607 GCA_049288075.1 Oricola sp. | reverse complement strand
ATATATCGTTCAACGGCGCGGCCAGCCGCATTTTGCCAATGCGCGGTCGCTTCGAAACGCTCTTGACCGCGCGCGGCTCCGTCAGGCAAACCGGCTGTTCCAGTCCGCGAATGGCCCGCTCGACGCGACCGCGCTGAGCACGATCGAGGAAGCCGACATCCGGGCAAGCCGTGTCTTTCAGGGCGGACTGGATGTCGATCGCAAGGGAGTTGACCAATGACCGGCGGATTTGACCGCAAGATCAGGATTGCGCCGTCGATCCTCTCGGCGGACTTCGCCAATTTCGGCGCCGAATGCCGCGCCATCGAGGATCAGGGCTGCGACTGGGTGCATGTCGATGTGATGGACGGCCATTTCGTGCCCAACATCACCTTCGGACCGCAGACCTGCTCCGCGATCCGCCCTCATATTCGCGGCGTCATGGACGTGCATCTGATGATCGCGCCGGCGGACCCCTTTCTTGAGGCTTTCGTCAAGGCAGGCGCGGACATCGTCACCATCCATGCCGAAGCCGGGCTCCATCTCGACCGCTCTCTCCAGCAAATCCGGACATTTGGGGCGAAGGCAGGCGTCGCGCTCAATCCTGCAACACCCGAGACCGCCATCGAATACGTGCTCGACAGGATCGACCTCATCTGCGTGATGACGGTCAATCCCGGCTTTGGCGGCCAGTCTTTCCTGCCGTCCCAGATCGAGAAGGTCCGGCGGCTGCGCGCGATGATCGGTGAAAGACCGATCCACATCGAAATCGACGGCGGCGTGACGCCGGAAACCGCGCCGCTTGTCGCTGCTGCCGGCGCGGACGTACTCGTCGCGGGATCGGCGGTCTTCAAGGGCGGTTCGGTCGCGACGCCGGAGGTCTACGGCCGGAATATTGCCGCGATCCGTGCGGCGGCTGAAGACGCGAGGGCAGCGGCGTGAGTTCGGCGGCATTGCCCGGCATTGTTTTCGACCTCGACGGCACCCTGATCGAAAGCGCACCGGCCATCATGGCGGTCGGCAACACGCTGCTGGCCGAGAACGGCCTGCCGCCGCTGACGCTGACGGAAACGCGCAGCTATATCGGAAATGGCGCGGCAAAATTCGTGGAGCGCGCATTCTCCGCCCGCGGTCTCCACGCGGCGAATGAGAAGCTGGAGGCCGCGTATGAGCGCTTCGAGTTCCTCTATGGCGAAGCCGATCCTCTGGATAATCTGCCGATGCCAGGCGTCGATTCCGCGCTCCGGGCTCTGGCCGCGAACGGTTTCCCGCTCGGCATCTGCACGAACAAGCCCGGCATCCCGACGCTCTCGGTCATTACGGCCATCGGCTGGGCGGACCTGCTCAAGGTCATCGTTTCCGGCGATAGCCTGTCGGTGAAAAAACCCGATCCGGGACCGCTGTTTGAGGCGCAGCGCCTTCTCGGGACGGCGTCGATCCTCTATGTCGGCGACAGCGACGTGGACGCGGAAACGGCAAGGCGCGCCGAAGTTCCCCTGCTGCTTTACACCGAAGGCTACCGCAAATCCGCCATCGGAGCGCTGCCGCATCGCGCCGCATTTTCAAATTTCGAGGATCTGCCGGAGCTTGTGCGTTCCGTGCTTGCGTCGCCAGGATAAGGCGATGAC
>JBAQHA010000077.1:0-1536 GCA_049288075.1 Oricola sp. | reverse complement strand
GCGCCACGCCGCGTCGCCGCGCCGGTGACCAGTTCGAGCCGACAGTGCCAGCGAACTAGGATCTATGCCGCGTCCACTTGGGCGCGCGCCTCGCGGCGACGCCGGATCAGCTTTTCGATCTCGACCGCCACGAAGGGCACCGGGGTGACCAGCAGCACCAGCCCCAGCTCCATGGGCGTCAGCGCCGTGGTCTCGAAGATGGGCTGCAGCGCCGGCACATAGACGAGCGCCAGCTGTACCAGCACTGAGCCGATGAGCACGATGAGCAGCGGACGGTTGCTGCCGAACCCCAGCCGGAAGATGGACTCGCGCTCCGAGCGCACCACCAGCGCGTGCGACAGCTGCAGGAACGCGAGCGCGGTGAACACGACCGTGCGCCACGTTTCCTCGCTGGCGCCGCCGTGGTACGACCACGCCTGGAGGCCGAGCACGATGCCGGCCATCAGCAGGCCCACCCAGATGGCGTGCTGCCACAGGCCGTCGCCGAGGATGGAGGCCTTGGGGTCGCGCGGAGGCTGCTGCATCGCGCGCGGGTGCGCCGGTTCGACACCCAGCGACAGGGCCGGGGCACCGTCGGTGACGAGGTTGATCCAGAGGATCTGGATGGCCAGCAGCGGCAGCGGCAGGCCCAGGAACGGCGCCACCACCATGACCCAGATCTCGGCCGAGTTCGTCGTCAGCAGGTAGCGCACGAAGCGACGGATATTGGAGTAGATGCGTCGCCCCTCCTCCACCGCCGCCACGATGGTGGAGAAGTCGTCGTCCTCCAGGATCATGTCGCTGGCTTCCTTGGAGACGTCGGTGCCGGTGATGCCCATGGCCACGCCGATGTCCGCCTTGCGCAGCGCCGGGGCATCGTTGACGCCGTCGCCGGTCATGGCCACGACGGCTCCACGGTCGCGCCAGGCATCCACGATGCGCAGTTTCTGCTCCGGGTTCGTGCGCGCGTAGACGCCGATGCCGGCGACTCGCTCGACGAACTCCTCGTCGGAGATCTGGGCCAGCTCCGCCCCGGTGATGGACTCGCGCGACTCGTCGAGCATGCCCAGGCGGCGTGCGATGGAGGTCGCGGTCAGCTGGTGGTCGCCGGTGATCATGACCGGTGAGATGCCGGCCGAGCGCGACTGCGCGATGGCCAGCGCGGCGGCCTCGCGCGGCGGGTCGGCCATGGCCACGATGCCGACCAGGCGCAGGCCCTGCTCCGCCTCCTCGGTCTCCGCGGGCACCTCATCGATGCCGGCATCGGCCAACGCCAGCACGCGATAGCCGTCCTGCGCGTAGCGCTCGGCCACCACGCGAGCCTCGTCCAGGGCGGTCGCCTGGTCGGGCGCGAGCAGCGGCGCGATGGACTCGAGAGCACCCTTGACGGCGACCCAGTGCGGCTCCTCGACCTCCAGCTCGCAGTCGCCTCGCTCGTGGACGGTGGTCATGCGGCGACGCTCGCTGTCGAACGAGACCTCGGCCACGCGCGGGCAATAGACCGCCACCTCCTTCTGGCGCACGCCCAGCTTGGCCGCGAACGCCACCAGTGCACCC
>JBAQHA010000076.1:0-1649 GCA_049288075.1 Oricola sp. | reverse complement strand
GCCGCTGGCGGACCACCTGCAGCGTAACGGTCACGAGGTCACGCTCGCGGCCAAGGACCCGACCTCCGACAGTGTCAGGAAGGCGCTGGCGAGGAACGCCAGCCTCGGGGTGGCCGCCCCGAAGGACGCGGTCCGAGACGCTGAGGTTGTCTTTCTGGCGACCCCGTTTCAGGCGAACGAAGCCGCCGTGACCGCCATCGCCGACGAGCTGCGGGGCAAGATCCTCGTCGACTGCACCAACCCGGTCGGCCCGAACCTCAGCCACGGACTGAACAACGCCCAATCCGGTTCCGCGATGGTGCAGGCCCTCGTACCGGACGCCAAGGTGGTCAAGGCATTCACGATCTATGGCTTCGAGAATTTTGAGGACAGCTCCTACCCCGCCTACGATGTTCGGCCAGTGATGATGTACTGCGGCGAGGATGCCGCCGCAAAGACCATCGTCGGCGACCTGATTCGGCAGCTCGGCTGGGAGCCGCTCGACGTGGGCGGTCTGAATCAGGCATTGCACCTCGAGCACATGACGCTGCTGTGGGTGCGTATGGTTCGCGTGGACGGCCATTCCCCCAACATGGTTTGGGCTGTCTTGAAGCGGTGACACCGACGTCGGCTCATCAGTAAACAGAGGACCGCTTGGTGTCGAGCCGGGGCCTTCCCCCGGCGTTGGCACGCGCGGCCTGAACTGCCGTCCCGATGAGCAACTGCGCGGCACGGTCTCGACCCGACCTGGACGTCGACCTGTAAAGAACGTCGACACTGGCGGTCCGCCCGGCCCCATCAGCATGCTCGTCGGGGCGTGGGCGCTCTTCGGCCAATAACGGCCAGTCGGGTGGCGTCTGCGCCACCGTCGAAGGGACTCAGGACTTGGCTTCGGCCAAGGCTCTCGCAATACTGCATCGCAGATGCAACGCAGGGGCCACTGATGAAGAGCGCATCCCTTCCATCGTTGCGAGTCGACCCGGAATTGCGTCGAGCCGCCGAGAGCGTTCTCGAGGACGGAGAAAGCCTGTCCAGTTTCGTGGAGGACTCTGTCCGAGAGGGTGTCGAGCGGCGGCGTTTGCGTAGCGAGTTCGTAGCGCGCGGGCTGGCTTCACGCGACGAGGCGAAACACTCCGGGGAATATTTCTCGGCCGATCAGGTGCAAAGCGAACTCGACGGCATGTTCAAGGAAGCCGAGGCACGAGCCAAGACAGCACGATGAGTTATCGTGTCCGCTACACCAAAGGGGCGAGACACGATATCCGGCGCTTGTACGGTTTCCTGTTGGACAAGGATATCGAGGCCGCGCGCCGTGCGCTCGATGCCATCCGAAAGGGCGCTGGCTTCTTGCAGGATTTTCCGTTCAGCTGCCGAAAGGTATATCCCAACAACCCATTTCTACCTGAGCTTTTGATCCCATTCGGGTCGGCATGATACGTGGCCCTCTTTGAGATCGACGGCCAATCCCAGGTAACTATCCTGGCGGTTCGATATCAGCGGGAAGATGATTATCGTTGAAGCCGCCGCAAGGAACGGGCGAGCGTAGCTGCGCCATCCGTATCGGTCGCTGTGAGGGTGCTGGTGTCGGAGGTCGGCCACCTTCGGGCCTTGCCGGGGGCCGGCGTCGCGGCTACCTTGATGCTAGGCTCTTCTCGGGGCTAGGTGCTAAC
>JBAQHA010000075.1:0-4885 GCA_049288075.1 Oricola sp. | reverse complement strand
GTTCACGATCGGGCGCAAAGCGGCCATTGAGCGATATCTGCTTCGGGTTGAAAGCTGACCTGACGTCAACGTCGGCTTCTAACGTGCCGAAACCTTGAGCAGCGACCGGTTAACCGCCCCCCTACTCCGTATCCACCGCCGGCACCGCCTTCAAATACGCCGCGATGGCTTCGCGGTCCGCCCCAGTCAGTTTCGCCATGTTCTCCTGCACCTCGACCATCGAGCCGCCGACCGAGTTGAAATCGGGCGTGAGCGCAATGCGTTCGAGGCGGATCAATCCGCGGACGCACGACGCCAGACGTCGCCGATCACGGACTGCAAGGTCGAACGCGCCGGGCCTTCGGGGTAGCTGTGGGCGATGCGGGCGAGTTGCAGGTCGAGCGAATCCTCGCCCTTCAGCTGGCGCAGCCGGGTGATTGCTTCCAGCGCCTCCTCCGCCTGTCCGGTCATCGCGGCGAGGATGGTCTTGGCGATCCAGGTATAGGGATAGCCGGGATTGAGCAGGGCGGCCTTGTCGATCTCGCTTGTCGCCTGTTCGATGCGGCCCGCCATGAAATGGGCGAACGCCTTGTTGAAGGCGATATAGTATTGCCACGGAAACAATGGGGCTACCCGCTCATGCTCTGCCAGGGAGGCAAGAGCCTCTTCCGGTTTGCCCATATACAGATATCGCCGCGCCAGATTGAGATGGGCGATCGGGTTGGTCGGCCCGAGTTCGACCGCTCTCAACGCAAGCTCCAGCCCCTTTGGCGGTCTTGTCGTCATGCTCAGCGCATTGGCCACCCATGTCAGGACAGCCGGATCGTTCGAATCCAGCGCGAGGGCTCGGTCGCAATGTAACTGGGCCTCCTCTGCAAGTGCCGGCTCGCGAGCCCCGGCGACCTCGTATTGCGCGGCCAGTCCGTTGGCAAGGGCGGCATGAGCGGCGGCGTAGTTCGGGTCCAGTTCTACCGCGCGACGCGATTCCATGACGGCGAAGGGCAGGCTTTCCAGGCTGATGCGCTGGTAGGCGGTATTTGCGCGAACGACCGCCTCCCAGGCCGTGAGTTCGCTCGTATTGCGGAGCGCCCTGTCTGCTTCGCGGCGCATCACTTCTGTCGATAACCGCCCGGCGATGTCGATTATCAGGTCGTCCGACGGGCCGTCGACATCGGCCAGCTCGATCCTGTGAGCCCATAGCAATCGCGCGCTTGCCGCTTCCTGGAGTTGGAGGCCAAGCCGGTGGTGCTTCCCGACCCGGCGCAGCGTCCCGAGCGCAATATAGCGGCGGCCCGGTCCTTCAGCGGCGCCAGGCCTTTCTCTTGTCACCGCGTCCCGGGAGACAGGTGCGTTCGCGGCCAGGACGTGCAGATCCCGGTCAAGCGAGAGCGCCGCGCTGACGTCCTGGGCCAGAATTTGCGCAAAGGTCTCGATGTCCGATCCGGCGCCAAACACCTGCATGTCGCCAAAGACAATGGTCGGTCGCCCGTCTCTGTCGCCGACGACGGGAATATCGGGATTCCCCCGCGCGGTTGAAATCTCGTGTAGCCGATAACCGATACGGTTGAGCGTTTGTATCTCGAAACCGCCAACGCTAGCAGCAGCCTTGCGCAGGCGCCCGATGCAACGCTGGATCGCATCGTCCCCGACGATGACTCCCCGCCAGCACGTGGCGATCAGATCGTCCCGCGTGACGGTCTCGCCCTGGCGTTGTGCGAGTATGACGAGCACCTGCATCACCCGCGGCTCCACAGCGACGGTCTGTTCGGTGTTCGAGATTTCGCACGAAGACGGCCGCACCGTCGCGGTTCCCAGAGTGAACGGAGCCGTTCTTGCGAGGTCGATCGGTGATGCGGCGGAAATCGCGTTCATCTGCGCCTTCATCGGCAAATCATCGGCGAAGCATCGGCACGCCGTCCTATCGGCATCGATCGTCTTGCGCCAGAACGCCGCGCAACAGGGAGCGCCGATTATGACTTCTGCACGCGCCGCCTGCAATCGGGTTCGTTTCGCAATCCAGAGATCAATTCGGCCAAGGAGCAAGACATCATGCACAAGGATGCACAAGGCAACGCGCTTTCCGGCGCAACCGGCGAGGCCGCCGGCCTCTTCGACCAGGCCGTCGAGGCCTTCAACATCTATCGTGGCGATCCGGTCGGCCTCGCAGACCGGGCAATCGCCATCGCGCCGGGCTTCGCCATGGCGCATATCCTGAAAGCGCATCTCTTCGGCCTGGCGACAGAGCCGGAGGCGACCAGGGATGCCAGGGCGATCCTCGAAACGGTGAAGTCGCTCCGGCTCTCCGAGCGCGAGGCGTCGCATGTCGCGGCCCTCGACCTGCTGCTCGACGGCGAATGGACCGCCGCGGCGACAGCGCTCGACCGGCACAATGTCGACCATCCGCACGACATCGTCGCCTTGCAGTCGGGCCATCTCATGGACTTCTACCGCGCCAATGCGCGCAGCCTGCGCGACCGCATCGCCCGCGTGTTGCCGAAATGGTCGGACGCCATTCCCGGCCATTCCATCGTGCTCGGCATGCACGCCTTCGGGCTCGAGGAAACCGGCGACTATGCCCGCGCCGAGGACACGGGCCGCCGCGCGCTGGACTTCCAGCCGCTCGATTCATGGGCGCACCACGCCGTCGCCCATGTCATGGAGATGCAGGGACGCGCCGAGGACGGAATCGGCTGGATGATCGCACGCGAGCCGCACTGGTCGGGCGACGACAACTTCTTCCGGGTCCACAACTGGTGGCACCGGGCGCTCTGCCATCTCGATCTCGGCCAGGCGGACCAGGTCCTGGCGCTCTATGACGGCCCGATCCGGCAGGACCGCAGTCTCGTCGCGCTCGACATGATCGACGCCTCGGCCCTGCTCTGGCGGCTGCACCTGACAGGCCACGATGTCGGCGACCGCTGGCAGGAACTGGCGGCGGCCTGGGACAGCCATGCCGACGGCCGTACATATCCGTTCAACGACTGGCACGCGGTGATGGCCTGTCTCGGCGCCGGCCGGACCGGGGAGGTCGAGCGTATCGTCGCGGGCTTCCGAACAGGCGGCGGCGCGGCGGAAGTCGACGCCTGGGCGCGCGAGACCGCGCTCCCGCTCGTGGAGGGGTTCGCCGCATTCTGGCGAGGCGACTACGAGACCGCGGCGGAACGCCTGCACGGCGCACGCCATATCGCCAATTCCTTTGGCGGCAGCCACGCACAGCGCGACATCATCGACTGGACGCTGACCGAGGCGACGGTGCGGGGCGGCCTGGATCGCATGGCCGAAGCGCTCGCCAGCGAGCGCCTCGCGCTGAAACCGCACAGTCCGGTCAACCGGTCTTTCCTGCGCCGTTCCCGCGCAAGCGCAACTCCGGGACGGGAGGCGGCCTGAATGATGCCGATCACGCTGCAATACCAGTTCGGACTCTGGCGGGAAACGCGCAGGCGCCGGCGCGCCGAACGTGAGGCGTTCCTCGAGCTCAACGACCATCTCCTGAGGGACATCGGGCTCCAACCCCGACGATCCGCCGGCGATCCCTGGCTTTAGCACGGACACGACAATTCCCCCGGGCAGTCCGGGGGAGAGGCGGAGAACTCCCCCGGGCAGTCATCCGCCGCTCGGCAAGGCTCGTTTCCCCACGCGGAGAACACGGCCCGCGGCCCGGACAGAAGGCGGTCCGGGCATCGACCTCCCACGCCTTCGAACAACTCAAACAAAAGGAAAATCCCATGAAGTTCATCAGGAATGTCGCGGCGCTGGCCGCGGTCTCCACCCTCGCCTTCGGCATCGCTTCGGCGACCGCGCAGGACAAGCCCACGCTCGAGGAGACCTACAAGGACATCGAGTCGGTCTACGGCGTGACGCCGGAATACATGAAGGTCTACCCCAAGCAGGGCATTGCCGGCGCCTGGGCGCTGACCAAGGCGCTGGAAGTCGAGCAGGGCGCGCTCGATCCCAAGATCAAGTCGCTGATCAATGTCGCCGTCGCGGCGCAGATCCCGTGCCGCTACTGCATCTGGCTCGACAGCAAGTTCGCCCGCGAACTCGGCGCCACCGACGAGGAAATCGCGGAAGCGGTGGCCCAGGCCGGACTGACGCGTCACTGGAGCGCCATCCTCAACGGCATGCAGATCGACTTCGAATCCTTCAAGGCCGAGTTCGGAGGCGACTGAGGGCCGCGGAAAAGGCCCGTCGGACGGATCTCCGGCGGGCCATCCGGTCCCGGCACGCGCCCCTCACCGAAGGAAAGGCAACACCATGACCCGCAACACCCGATCAATCGCGATCACGCTGTCGGTCGTCTCGCTGTCGGCACTGGTCCTGCTGGCAATCCTTGGCGCCCATGCGTACCTGAACGCAGGCCCGATCGTCGATCTGCGCCTCTAGGCGCTTCATCCCGGACTTTGATTGCGCACTCTCTTCGGCCGGGGGAAAGGATGCGGCCGCCCCCTGCCCCTGTCCGGCGCCGGCACCGCCTTCAGATTGGCCGCGATGGCCCGAGGATGTCGTCCCCTACTCAATCTGACGCCAGCGTCACCCCGGCATTCGTTTCAATTACCGCTCTTGCGCGTATCAGCGCCTCCAAAACAGGCTCGACAGCCGGACGAAACTCCTGACCGGTTCTCTGGAAGCCAAACAGCAGCGAAACCGCGCGAGGGACTTCCTCGACCGCAAGCGCACCGTTGTCCGCCAATACGCGTCGTACCGCCGCTTCTATTTCCATTGGCGGAATGAGATTGGCCCGCCTCAAATTGAGAGGCGCTCGGGAGCGGTTCCGAAGCGGCATGTCGGCCTGTTGCTGTTTTGTTAGCCAGAAGCCATCAGAAGAAACAATCTGCTCGTTACGGCCCTTAAGATAGCAGAGCCCGGTACCAACATGCGCGACGATGCGAGCGCCCGCCCGCTGCTT
>JBAQHA010000074.1:0-2778 GCA_049288075.1 Oricola sp. | reverse complement strand
CCTCACGGTGGGCGGCGGGGTCTGGCGGGTGGCCAGGACCCGCGCCAGCTCCGCTATGGTCTCTTGTGTCAGCCGCCGAAGCTCCGCATCGAAGGGAACCGTCACGCGCCGCTTTTTCTCGGCATAGAACAGCGCGCCTTCGGGCACGCATCGGCCCGTCATCTCCTCCAGACACAGCGCCTGGGCACAGAGCTGCACCTCGTCGGCGCGATGCAGCTTGGCTTTGCCGCGCTTGTATTCCACGGGGTAGGGCGACTCTACGCCTTCCTCCGCGCGGTGGAACTCGACGAGATCGGCGACGCCGGCGATGCCGAGCCGCTTGCAGGCGAGCGGCAGTGCCATGACGCGGCGCACCCCACGCGCCTTGCGCAATCCGCCCTTGTCGGCGACCGCGTGCAACACGTCTCCTTCCGCGGTGAATCGGTTGTCCGCCCACACCCGCTCCAGATGGATCAACGCCGCCTGGCGTAGGCAATAGACGGCGTGCTGCAGCGCGGAGAGCGGAATGGGCTCGCCCGGTTCCTCCGTCCTGGCCGCGGCCGCCGCCATCGCCTACAGCTTCTCGATGATCTCGACGCCGGCGGGCAGGTTGTCCCGGTCGATCTCGATCATGTAGTCGGTGAACTTGCGCGCCGGCGGCGCGTTGCCGATGCCCCTCTCGTCGATTTCGCGGAACTCGCCATCGATGTTGCGGCCGATTTTCACCCGGTCGAACAGGGCGTGCGCCGGCGCGTTGCCGAGCGCGTTGTCGTGTTTGAAGACGATCAGCTTGCGCGTCGACATTTCGCCGCGCGCGGCCGAGTGGTCATGCTCGAACATGCTGGCGAGCGCCTCATACAGCAGATCGAGATCGCCTTCCGAGAAGCCGGTGCGCTCGGCGAACTTGGCCGAGACGAAGCCATGCGCGACATACAGCCCATAGGGCACGATGTGCTTGCGGCCCATGGTGCGGTTGTCGGTGCGCTCGTTACCTTCCTCGCTGCCTTCGGCTTTCTGCTTCTTTTCCGCCTCGTTGGTGGCGGCCATGCGGGTGATCGAGATCTCCAGCGGCATGATCGGTTCGACCGAACTGGCGAAGGTCATCTGCACGGGACCCTTCACCTGACCGCAATTGACGCCGGTCGACATCACCGCGCCGAAAGTGCGCACGTCGAAGAAGTTGAGGCACATGAAGTCGCGCAGTTTTTTCGCCTCCGCGTCGTCCTTCGGGTTCAGTTTGGCATCCTTGTCAACTTTCGGATCCTGGGGCCGCATCGCCCGATATGCCTTGCGATGTTGGTCGTTTAGGATTGCGCCTTCCTCGACATAGATGTGGAAGCCGTCGACGCCGGTCTTCGCAAGATCGATGTAGTTGCGGATCTTGCGCTTGAGGCTGACGTCGGACACCAGGCCCTTGTTGGTCTCCGGATCGAGGCGCGGCAGATTGCCGGCGTCGGGATCGCCGTTCGGGTTGCCGTTGGTGACGTCGAAGACGAGAACGAAGTCATGGCGATTGGCGAGCGTGGTCATTGGCTGGCTTCCTCTGGGGCGTCGGATTTTCTGGACTTGAAGAATTCGCTGCGCTGGTGGTAGTAGCCGAGGCCGAACAGCGCCTGTTCCTCGGCCGAAAGCGAGGCCGGGAAGGGGTCCCCGCAGGGCTGCATGATCGCCATGATCTCGCTGATCTGCTTCTCCAGGTTGACCCGCCATCCCGGCGCCTGCTTGCCAAGTTTCGACAGATGATTGGCTGAGCCACTTTCCAGCATGGCGAAGACCTTACGCGGTTGGGCCGAGGCCGAGCCGTAGAACTTGTCCTTCACGGTGGCGTTGACCTTGGAGCCGAGCGCGGCTGTTTGGATCTGCTGGTAGGTGGCGAACAGGCGGCCCAGCAGATAGCCCTTGTTCGTATTGTCGGGGTCGAGTGCCACAGGCGCCTCCTTGAGGTAATTGCGGATCAGAACGGCCTTCAGGATGCCGACGCGCAGGGCGTTCACATCGCCGTCGGCACGAATGCGCAAGAGGACAGTGGACAGCAACGTCAGCGGATAGCGGCTGCCGGCGAGGATCGCGCGCATCCATTCGCCTGCCAGATTGGGCGGCACGTTCTCGCGCTTGCCCAGCACCGCCAGTTCGGACAGATACCGCCACAGCGGCGGGTAGGCGCCGCGCGGGGGCGGTTCGATCGCCATGTCCGCGACGAAGCGCTGGTAGTTTTTCGTCAGCGCGCCGAAGTCGTCCTCGAAATGAAAGCGGATCGCCAGCCGCGCGGCGTTGGGGGCGAGGCCCAGAACATGGAAGCGCACCCCGTCAGCCAGCTTCGGCTCGACCATCTCCAGGTGCTCGCCACGGCGGATGCGCTCCAGCTGCACGGCGATCCGCTTCGTCTCGGCCGCGTCCTCGGCGGCGGGTTCGACGAATTGGGCGAAGAGATTCTCGGCCGTTTCCGCCGTGTCCGTGTCCGACGTATCGGCCCAGAACACGGTCGAGGCGTCGCCGATCTGCACCCTGTGGCCGCTGTCGCGCTCGAGATACCGGTTGAGCACGGTGGTGTAGGCGAAGGCGGAGGCCTCCGACACCGGCGCGTTGTCGCCCTGATCATGGCCTTAGGAGGTGAAGGCATCGAGGTTTAAGGAGACCAGCGCTGCGCCCGACGACTGCGCGCCCCAGACCCCCTTGATGGAGGGGTGTAGGCGCGCGACCGGCCCGCGCTCGCCGCTCACCAGACAGATTTCTGCGGCGCCGTCTCCTTGGGCGGCGAGGCGCGCCCAGGCGGACTTCGCCGCCGGCCGGTCGTGCAGC
>JBAQHA010000073.1:0-6060 GCA_049288075.1 Oricola sp. | reverse complement strand
CAGATCGGCGGCCTCACGCTGGAACAGTTCGCCGCCCTGAAGCCGGCCCAGGTCGCCGCGCTGAAGACCAACCAGATCGCGGCATTGACGCCTTCGCAGATCGCCGTCCTGGATGGGACGCAGATCGGCGCGCTGAACTCGTCTCAGGTCTCCGCGCTGTCGGCCGACGCCATTGCAGCCTTCTCCACGGATCAGGTTGCGGCCCTGAACTCGAGGGCGATCCTCGGCATGACGACGGCGCAGATCCAGGCGATGAGCCCGGCCCAGGTCGAGGCGATGACGCCGGCCCAGATCGCGAGTTTCAGTCCGAAGCAGATCGCGGCCCTGAGCGTCGATCAGCTTGCGACCTTTTCGACGGACGATATCGCGGCGATCAATGTCAGGGCCATACCGGGCCTGACCAGTGACCAGATTTCCGCACTCACGCTGGAGCAGTTCTCGGCGCTCAAGCCGACCCAGATTGGCGCGCTGAAGACCACACAGATCGCGGCGCTGACTTCCGCGCAGACCGACATCCTCAGCACGGCGCAGATCGGCGCCCTGAAATCGGTCCAGGTTTCCGCGCTGACGACGGAGGCGGTCGCCGCCCTCTCGGCCGACCAGATCGCCGCGCTCGGCACGAAGGCGATCCCGGGTTTCACGGCCGCCCATATCGCGGCCTTGAGCGCCAGCCAGATAGACGCCTTCTCCACCTCGCAGATCAGCGTGCTGAACGCCGCGCAGGTCGCGGCATTAAGCCCCGCGGCGCTGGAGGCTTTCTCCGCCGCCGATATCGCGGCGATCAGCCCGGCGGGCATGCGCGGCTTGTCCAGCGAGAATATCGCCGCTCTTACCCTGGAGCAGGTTTCCGCCCTGAAGCCGACCCAGATCGCCGTGCTGAAGGCCAGCCAGGCATCGGCATTCACGCCGGCGCAGGTCGAGGCGCTGAGCGCGGCGCAGGTCGGCGCACTGAACGCAGCCCAAGTTTCCGGGCTGACGACGGACGCCGTCGCGTCCTTCCTGCCCGAGCAGATTGCCGCACTCGGCACGAAGGCGATTCCTGGCCTGACTGCCTCCCAGATCGCAATCCTCGGCGCCGGCCAGGTCGACGCCTTCTCCACCACACAGATCGGCGCGCTGAGCGCGGCGCAGATCGGCGCCCTGAGCCCCGAGGCGCTGGAGACCTTCTCGGCCACCGACATGGCGGCGATCAACGTCAGGGCGATACCGGGTCTGTCCGCGGGCCAGATCGGCGCGCTCTCGCTTGAACAGTTTTCGGCTCTCAAGGTGGTCCAGGTCGCCGCGCTGAAGCCCGACCAGATCGCGGCGTTGACCCCGTCGCGGATCGAGCTCATGACCACGGCGCATATCGGCGCCCTGAACCTGGCCCAGATCGCCTCTCTGACGACCGATGCCATTGCGGCCTTCTCCACCGACCAGATTGCCGCGCTGAACGCGAAGGCGATCATGGGCATAACCCCGGAGCAAATCGCCGCCCTGAGCCCGACCCAGGCCGAGGCGCTGACCTCCGCCCAGATCGCGAGCTTCAACGCGAAACAGGCGGGCGCCCTGAGCACCGAAAACCTGTCGACCTTCTCGACCGCCGATATCGCGTCGATGAGTTCCGCCGCGATTTCGGGGCTGTCCGCCGACAATATCGCCGCCCTGTCGCTGGAGCAGGTCGCCAGCTTGAAGCCCGGCCAGGTCACGGCATTGAAGGCCGATCAGGTCGCGGCGCTGACGCCGGCGCAGATCGATGCCTTGACGACGGCGCAGGCCGCCGTCCTGAGCTCGGCCCAGCTTGCCGCGATGACGACCGATGCCGTTTCGGCCCTCACAGGCGAGCAGATCGCCGTTCTCAAGACAAATGCGGTCACGGGCCTGACCGCCGCGCAGATAGCCGTCTTGAGCCCGACCCAGTTCGACGCCTTCACGACCGCCCAGATCGGCGCGATGAGCGCAACCCAGATCGGAGCCATGGGCGATGCCAATCTGGCGAACTTTTCGGCCACCGATATCGCGGCGATCGGCGCAAAGGCCATACAGGGCCTGACCACGGACCAGGTGGCGGCGCTCACACTGGAGCAGGTGTCGGCGCTGACCCCGGGCCAGATCGCCGGGGCGACGGCCGCCCAGATCGCTGCGTTGACGGAAGCGCAACTGGACGCCCTGACGTCGTTTCAGCTTGGCGCACTGAGCGCGATGCAGGTCGCCGCGATGACGCCGGACGCCGTGGCTTCGCTTTCGACCGACCAGATCGCCGCGCTTGCCGCGAAAGCGATCCCGGGTTTGACCGCCGCGCAGATCGCGGCCCTGAGCACCAGCCAGTTCGACGCTTTATCGACGGCGCAGATCGGCGCGCTGACGGCGACGCAGGTCGCGGCCCTGACCCCCGCCGACGTTGCGACCTTCTCGACCGGCGATCTCGCGGCGATCGCCCCGTCCGCGATTTCGGGTCTGTCGGAGGAAAATATCGCGGCGCTCGACTATGAACATGTCGCCGCCCTGACGCAGGGCCAGGTCGCCAACCTGACCGCCTCGCAGTTGGGGGCTTTCAGTCCCGTCCAGGTCGGCGTCCTGACAACGGCGCAGATCGGAATGCTGAACGCCACGCAAGTCGCCGGGCTGACGACCGCCGCCATTGCCGCCTTGTCCACCGACCAGATTGCCGCGCTCAAGACGAGCACGGTCTCGGGCCTGACCCCCGCGCAGATCGGCGCCCTGAGCACCGGCCAGTTCGACGCCTTTTCCGCCGGCCAGATCGGCGCCTTGAGCGCGACGCAGATCGCGGCTCTGGGAGTGGACGATCTGGCCAACTTCTCCGCCGACGAAATCGCGGAGATCGGCCCCACCGCGATTTCGGGACTGGAGCCCGATTATATCGCCGCGCTCGACACCGAGCAGGCAGCGGCCCTGACGCCGAGCCAGATCGCGAACCTGACCTACTATCAGTTGCGGGCGTTCAGTCCCGCCCAGATCGGCGCCATGACGACGGCCCAGATCGGCGCCTTGAATCCGTTGCAGGTCGCGGCTCTGGGCGCCGACAAGATCGCGGCGCTCTCGTCCGACCAGATCGCCGCCCTCGACGCGAACTCGCTGGCCGGCCTGACCGCCGCGCAGATGGCGGCGCTGTCACCCGCCCAGGCCGAGGCCTTCACCCCGACGCAGGTCGCGGGACTCGACGCGACGCAGATCGCGGCGCTGAGCATCGAGGACCTGGCGACCTTCTCCACCGCCGATATCGCGGCGATCAGCCCCGATGCGATCCCCGGTCTCTCCGAGGCCGACATCCAGAGCCTGAAGCTCGACCAGTTGCAGGCCATCACGACGGAACAGATGGGCGCGCTGAATCCGCAGCAGTTCCAGGCGATCATCGCGGCCTATGAGGCTTTCTGACGAAGCGTCGCGGCGGCCCCGCCTTGCATGCGCCGCGATTAGCACCTAGCTCACAGATTCGAATTGCGGGAGCGCGAAACATGCAGGTCAACCGGCTTCTCGGCGACACCGTCGGCCGAACCATCGTCAAGCTCATCGTCGTCTCGATCCTTGTCGGGATGGTGATGAACGTCTTCAACATCTATCCGCTCGACCTGGTCTATGCGTTCCGCGATTTCGTCGTGAACCTGTGGGAGAAGGGCTGGGCCGCCCTCGGGCGCTTCGGCGACTGGCTGATCCTCGGCGGCATGGTCGTGATCCCGGTCTTCATCCTCCTGCGCATCCTCAACTACCGGCGCGGTGCTTGACCGGGCGGCGCGCTTTCCTTGCCGGCGGCGCGGCGTTCCTGCTCCTTCCCGTTCCGGCGTCCCTTGCGGCGCGGGGCGGCAGCGCCGTCGTGACCGGCGACGCGCTCGGACCCGTCAATGCCTATCGCCGGGCGAAAGGCCGCGGTCCGCTCGTCGCCGACGCCGCCTTGTCGCGCGCCGCGCTCGATCAGGCGAGCCGCATGGCCGCCTCCGGCAAGCTCAGCCACGCCCGTTTCCGCCAGCGCATGGCCGAGAACGGCGTACCGTCGCCGGCGGCCGAGAACATCGCTTTTGGCCAGCCGACGGTCGCGTCGGTCGTCGAGGCATGGATCGGCTCGCGCGGCCACCGCGCCAACATCCTGGGCGGCTACAATCGCCTCGGCGTCGCCGTCGCCCGCGATTCCGCCTCCGGCAACCGGCCCTACTGGGCGATGGTGCTTTCCGTCTAGAACGCGAATTCCGCCGCCACCCGGTGCAGGATCGAGTGCCTTTGCGCCAGTTCCTCCACGTCCTTCGAATAGCCGCCGCCGATCACGCCGCAGACGGGAATGCCCCGCGCGTGGAAATGCGCGAACACCATCCGCTCGCGCTGTTCGATTCCCTGATCTGTAAGCGCAAGGCGACCGAGCCTGTCGTCCCGGTGGACGTCGACCCCGGCATTGTAGAACACGATGTCCGGCGACACCCGCTCGCGCAACTCCTCCAGCACCAGCGCCAGCGTCTTGCAATAGGCCGGGTCTTCCATGCCGTCGGGCAGGGCGAGATCGTAGTCGGAGGTTGCTTTCACCTGCGGATAGTTCCGCTCGGAATGCACCGACGCGGTGAACACGCGATCGTCGCCGGAGAATATCTCGGCGGTCCCGTCGCCCTGGTGCACGTCGAGGTCGAGCACGAGTGCTTGCCCGATTTCGCCGTCGGCGAGCAGGACATGCGCCGCCACGGCGACGTCGTTGAAGGTGCAGAAGCCCGCGCCGTGCATCCGGCCCGCATGGTGGCTGCCGCCGGCCGTGTTGCAGGCGACGCCGTGTTCCAGCGCGAGGCGCGCCGCCATCACGGTGCCCGCCGTCGCGCATTGCGCGCGAAAGGCGGTGCGTTCGTTGACCGGAAAGCCGATCTTCTTCTCGATCCGCTCGGGCACCGAGCAGGCATAGACCTGGTCCACATAGGCAGCGTCATGCGCCAGCTTCACCCAGGCTTTCGGCGCGGGCGCGGGAACGTGGAAATCGCCCGGTCCCGCCAGCCCCTCGCGCATGATCGCGTCGGCGAGCAGCCGGTACTTCGACATCGGAAAGCGGTGGTCCGGCGAGAACATCGCGTCATAGGCGGGATTGTGGACGATCGGCAGGCGCATGGCTTGTCTGACCTATTGCGTTCTCGGCAAAAAGCAATCAAGCCTCGGCTGCCTGTCTTGGCGCCATTCGTCCGCAACGCAAAGCCCCGCCATGGAAAGCCCCAGTCCGCCCGTCTCCCGGCCTTTCGAGGTCACCAACCGCATGGTCTTCGCCATCGCGGCGCCGATGACTCTGGCATTCCTGACGACGCCCCTGCTCGGCATCGTCGACACGACGGTGATCGGCCAGTTCGGCGACGCGGCGCTGATCGGCGGCCTCGCCGTCGGCGCGATCATCTTCGACATCGTCTTCACGACCTTCAATTTCCTGCGCTCCGGCACCACCGGCTTCGTCGCCCAGGCCGTCGGCCGCGAGGACGAGGCCGAGCAGCAGGCTGTGTTCTGGCGCGCGATAATCCTCGCCGCCGGCCTCGGCGTGGCGCTGCTGGCGCTGTCATGGCCGATCCGCGAACTGGGCATCCTGCTCATGAACCCCGGTCCGGGCGTCACGGACGCGACGCGCACCTATGTCGCGATCCGCATGCTGGCCGCGCCCTTCTCGCTGATCAATTACGCCATCCTCGGCCTGCTGCTCGGTCAGGGCAGGGCGGTGACCAGCCTCGTCCTGCAGACGCTCCTCAACGGCATCAACATTATCGGCTCGGTGTATTTCGGCCTCGTGCTCGGCTGGGCGATCGAGGGCGTTGCGCTCGGCACCATTCTCGGCGAGGCGACCGCCGCCGCCGCCGGCTTCTGGTGGATCATGCGCGGCTTTCATCCCGACCGCCGGCCCACCTGGGCGCACATCCTCGAGCGCAAGGAATTCCTGCGCCTGGTCTCGGTCAACCGCGACATCATGATCCGTTCCTTCGCGCTGCTGGCGGGCTTCTCGCTGTTCACCCGCACGGGCGCGCAGTTCGGCGCGGTGACGCTTGCCGCCAACGCCATCCTGATGAACTTCTTCATGATCGCCGGCTACTATCTCGACGGCTTCGCCACCGCCGCCGA
>JBAQHA010000072.1:0-1522 GCA_049288075.1 Oricola sp. | reverse complement strand
GATGTCTTCATCGGACGGGCCGACGAACCGGAAACGATGGCCCGTGTCGCGGCGATCAGGGCGGAAAACGAGCGGGCCAAGGCGCGCCGCAAGACGATCTCCGCCCTGAAGGCGGGCGGCGTGCCGGCGCCCTCCTCGCAACTCGGCGCCGTCCTCGATGCATTCGACGATGCCGGCCTCCTCCTCAAGATGGTTCTCGTCGGCACGGCCGCCTATCAATGTTACGCGCCACTCACGGGCCATCATCTCCCGGCCCTGCATCTGATGACCCAGGACGCCGACTTCGCGACCCTCTCGCTCACCATCGAAGCCGACGAGGAGGGCGAGGACCTGGAAACGATCCTGAAGCGCGCCGACGCCAGCTTTGCGTCCGTTCCGGGACTGGACCGGAAATCGCTTCCCTCTCATTTCCGCTCCGCGTCCGGCCTGATGGTCGACCTGCTGACGCCGCAGTTGCGCCGCGATGACGCCAACCCGATGCCGCTCCAGAAGCTGAAGGCTGGCGCTACTCCGCTGCAATATCTCAAATGGCTGATCACCGATCCCGCGCACGCCGCCGTGCTCTTCTCCGCCGGCGTTCCCGTCCTCGTGCCACAGCCGGCGCGCTATGCCATCCACAAGCTGATCGTCGCGCAGAAACGGACGGCGGACAGGCCCAAGCGCGACAAGGATCTCGCCCAGGCCTCGGCCCTGATCGCCGTCCTGCACCGCACGGATCCCTATGCGCTGGAGGATGCGCGCGACGCGGCCTTCGCCGAGGGCAAGGACGGCTGGGAAACGCCCATACGCCGATCGCTGTCCGAAATCGGCCTGCGCGAGACGTTCGAACCCGCCTGAGGCCCGCCTACTCCAGCAGCATCTCCGGCCTGAACATCGCCCGGCGGCTGATGATTTTCCCCGAAACCATGAACTGGCCGTCGCCCTGGTAGTGCAGCGTCTCGGGATGTTTCGGCGATGGCGCGACATGCGCCTTGACCACCTCGAAGACGAAGAAATTGTAACGCTCGACCAGCGCGTCCTCGACAAGCCGGCACTCGAAATTCGCATGGCATTCGGCGATCATCGGCGCGTCGACCACCGTCGCCTCCTGCGCCGTCAGGCCGAATTCGGCGAACTTGTCGATTTCGGCGCCCGTCGTGTTGCCGACGCGGACCACCGTGTCGGTCAGCGCCGTCGTCGGCAGGTTGACGACGCATTGCCCGCTGCCGCGGATCATCGCGAACGAGTGGTTTGCCGCCGAGATCATCAGCCCGACCAGCGACGGCGAGAATTCCATCACCGTGTGCCATGCGAGCGTCATGATGTTGTCGCGGCCCTGCCACCGCGACGAGACCAGCACGACCGGCCCGGACTCCAGGTAACGGCGCACCTTGTTGACCGGAAAGTCCTGCTTCTTCGGATGGCGTGTCATCGTCGTTCCTCGCAACCGCTCGCCGCAGTGAAGCACGATCGCGAATTCGCGCAAACCGCCGCGTCGCAACCGCGCACCGCCTTGGCCTCGCCCATCTTGCCTCCCACATAG
>JBAQHA010000071.1:0-2621 GCA_049288075.1 Oricola sp. | reverse complement strand
CCTCGATGACGACGGCGGCGACGCCGCGCATGGAGACGGTTCCGGTCGCCCAGGCCCAGATCGAAGCGAGCCAGCTGATCGGCATGAACGTCGTCGGCGCCAATAACGAGACGGTCGGCGAAGTGTCTGACGTGCTGATCGACGATGGCGGCAAGGTCGAAGCCTTCGTCATCGACGTCGGCGGCTTCCTCGGCATGAATGAGAAGCCGGTTGCCGTTTCGATGGATGAACTGCAGGTCGCCCGCGCCGAAGGCTCGAACGACTGGACGGAAATCAAGACCGGCCTGACCAAGGAGGCCCTGGAATCCCAGGCGGCCTATTCCGAGGACCAGTACAAGGCCGACAAGAACGCGGTCATCCTGATCGCACCGGTCAACTAAGACCGTTCCCTGCCGCGCCCACCAGGGCGCGGCATTTTTCCCGCGGGATGCGTCCATGCTGACATTCGACAGCCTGCTGTTTCGTTCGCTCGCCACGATCTCGCTTCTGATCGCGATCGTGGCGGCTTTGTATTTCGCCCGGGCGGTGTTCATGCCGATCACGCTCGGCGTGCTGGTCGCGCTCATCCTGCATTTGCCGATCATGGCGCTGCATCGCGCCGGCATGCCGAAGATCCTCGCTGTCGGCGCGCTCATCGCTGTCGTCGCTGCAGTCCTGGCGCTGATCTTCGTCCTGATGGTCGGGCCCATTGGCGACATGTTCAACTCATGGCCGCAAATCATGAGCGAACTGCGCGTCAAACTCTGGCACCTCCGCGAGACCCTCGCCGCCGCCGAACAGGCGGGCGACGCAATCTCGGAAGTCGCCGACGATGTAAAGGACATGGTCAAGGATCCGAAGGTACAGGAGGTCGTCGTGCACGAGCCCAACTTCCTCGCCCGGGCCGCCACCTCCGTCGCCGATGTCGTGACCGGCGTGGTCGTCACCCTGACGATCTCGGCCTTTATCCTCGTCATGCGCCGGCCGTTCCTGACGCTGACGACAATGCCTTTCGCCAGGACCGCGGCGAAACTGCACGCGGCGCGCATCTGGAAGGGTGTCGAGCGCGAGGTCAGCCATTATTTCCTTATTACCAGCCTCATCAATACCGGCCTGGGTGTCGCCGTCGGGCTGGCGCTCTGGGCGCTGGACGTGCCGATGCCGCATGTCTGGGGCATCGCAGTGGCCCTTCTCAACTATGTCCAGTTCGTCGGTCCGGTAATTGGAACACTGGCGCTGCTCGCCGCCTCGATCATCAATTTCGACGGTGCGCTCCAGATCTTTGCGCCGTCCGCCGCGTACCTGACGATCAATTTCGTCGAGTCCAATGTCGTCACGCCGCATTTCCTCGGCCGCCGACTGCAGGTCGCGCCGCTGGCGATCATTCTCTCGCTGTTGTTCTGGGGCTGGCTGTGGGGCTTTGCGGGGCTGGTCATCGCCGTGCCGTCGCTGATCGTGCTCAAGGCCGTCGCCGACAAGGCGTCGGCGCTCGCGGGTCTGCGTCGCATGCTCGCGCCGCGCCGTCCGCCGGGAGTGGCGATGGAACCTACGCCTCCCCGGCGCGTTGTCCTGCAGGAAACAAGGAGTATTCCATGACGACTGCAACGAAAGCTGCAAGCAGCACGAAGAACGAAGCCGATCTCGCCGCCGAGATCGAAGGTCTGCGGAAGGATATCGAGGCGCTGGCGGGGCGGTTCTCGTCAATCAGCGAAGCCGGTGCGCGCACCGCCGCCGGCTACACCCGCGAAACCACCGCAGCTGCACGCGAGAAGGGCGAGGCGGTTTACGCCGATCTGTCCGCGCGCGCCAGCGAACTGGAGCAGCAGGCCGCCGACCAGATTCGCCGCCATCCGCTGCAGGCTCTCGGCATCGCCGCGGGGATCGGCTTCCTTGCCGCGCTTCTGACGCGCCGCTAGCGCCATGTTCCCGGGTTTGACGCTCCTGGCCGGCGCGCTGCGGGCCGATGTCAGGCGGCTGCGCGCGCGCGCCATCACGGCCGCTGTCTGCTACGGGATCGCCGCTTTGGTGTTCCTGGCTGCTTTTGGTTTGTGCGGCACGGCCGCCACGATCGCGCTCGTCAATCGCCTCGGGGTGATCGAGGGTCTCTTGATAGCCAGCCTCATTCTGGCGATTGTCGGCGTGGCAACCCTTGCGGCCAACACCGCCCTGGACCGCCGCAATGAGCGCAGAGCGGGCCGTGCCGCCGCTATTCGCTCCGCCGCCCTCGCTGAAACGGCGAACGCCGGCCTGAACAGGACGCGAGAGGCCGTGCCGGCATTACTGCCGGCCGTTGCCTTGCTGTCATTCACCCTGACAACGATGCTTCTGAACCAGTCTCGCCGCTGATGTGTTCGCTCAACCGATCGATTTGGCGGGAATTCTGAAGATGACGGTCATGCCGTCGCCGTCGAAGTTCCGTTCGATCTCGCCGCGCAATTCTCCGCGCACGCTCGCGTCGACGAGGCGGGAGCCGAAGCCCTTGTTCTCCGGTTCCGCGGTGACAACGTTGCCCTTTTCCGCCCAGACAAGCACCAGAAGCCGCCTGTCGCCCTTGCCTTCGTAACTCCAGTGCACAGCCAGTTCGGCATTGCCGTCGGCGACGCCGCTGTATTTCAGCGCGTTTGTCGCCAGCTCGTGAAACA
>JBAQHA010000070.1:0-6255 GCA_049288075.1 Oricola sp. | reverse complement strand
CGGACAGGAGGTCATGACGCCCTGGCCCATTTCCGAGGCCGGCGCGAAGATCCGGATGCGGTCGTCCGTACCGATATGGATGAAGACGTTCGGATCGACGCCGGCCGCCGGAGCGGCCGCGCGGGCCGAGAAGCCGGATGCCGGAAGGACGCACATGACGGTCAGGCCGCCTGCGCCGGCGAGAAAGCCGCGCCGCGTGACGGAGAACGGGGAATTGACGTGTTCATTCATCGGATCAGCCCTCCATCGCCGAAGCGTGTTCGATGGCCGCGACAATGCGGTTATATGTCCCGCAGCGGCAGATATTGCCGTCCATATGCGCGACGATTTCCTCGCGCGTCGGCTTCGGATTGGCGGCGAGCAGCGCCGCCGCCTGCATGATCTGGCCGGACTGGCAGTAGCCGCATTGCGGCACCTGCATTTCCACCCAGGCTTTCTGCAGCGGATGCGCCCCGTCGGGCGACAGGGCCTCGATCGTGGTGACCTGCCTGCCCTCGACGTCGGCGAGCTGGGTCTGGCAGGACCGCACCGCCTCGCCGTCGACATGGACGGTGCAGGCGCCGCACAGGCCGGTGCCGCAGCCATATTTGGTGCCGGTCAGCTTCAGCCGTTCGCGAATGATCCAGAGCAACGGGGTCTCGCCCGGCGCATCGACGGTACTGGCAATTCCATTGAGCGTGAAAGTGGCCATGGTCTCCTCCCAAATGGCTGTTTCCGGAGACCATGATGATACAATTGTATACATAAATCGAGTCCGGATAGACTCGATATCCGGGATTTGATCGCCCCTTGGGCCGATGCGGTCACGGAATACATGCAGCCTGAAAGACTATGTGTACAACGAACCTTTCCGGCGGCGGCGGCGAGATCCGCTAAGCGACTGCCATGCAAGTGTTATTTGTCGCGTTGACGGGCGCTTCCGATCATCGACGCGCCCTTCGACAACGGCGACACGCTGCGCTCGTAGATCGACAGCCAGCCGGAGTCCGTTGTTGGCGGCGGCGGCGAGAACGCTGCGCGCCGCTTCGCCAGCTCGGCCTCGGAAACCAGCAGGTCGATCCGCTTGGCGTTGACGTCGATGTCGATCTCGTCGCCGTTCTCGACCAGTGCGATCGGCCCGCCCTCGGCCCATTCCGGCTGCACCTCGCCGACGACGAGGCCCTTGTTGACGAGGCCGGACAATTGACCGTCGGTGACGACGGCGACGTCGGGCCCGAGCCCCGCGCCCTCCACCGCGAAGACGAGGCGCGACGCACCGCCCATGCCGGGCCCGCCCTTCACGCCCTGGCGGCGTAGCACGACGACATCGCCCTTCCCTATTTTTCCGGCCTTGAGGTCCGCTTCCGCGTCGAGCGAGTTTTCGTAGACCTTGGCCCTGCCCCTGAAGGCGAGCTTGCGGTCGGGGGTGCGCAGGCCGACCTTGACGACGCCGGTCTGCGGCGCGAGCGAGCCGCGCAACAGCACGATCGGGGCTTCCCTGCCCCACGGATTGTCGAGCGGACGTATGACATAGCCGTCGCCGATCTCGATGCCGGCGAGGTTTTCCTTCACCGTCTTGCCGGTGACCGTCAGGACGTCCGTGTCGAGCAGCGTCTCCAACCGCTTCATCACGCCGCGCGCGCCACCCGCCGCCTCGAACTGCTCGATCGACAGCGGGCCGATCGGCCGGACGGCGGTGAGAACGGGCGTGCGATTGCCCTCTTCGTCGAAGATCGTCTGCATGTCGATGTCGAGCCCGGCCTCGAGCGACAGCGCCTGCAGATGCTTGATGCAGTTGATCGATCCGGCCTGCGCCAGCACGACGCGGGCCGCGTTGCGGAACGCGCCTTCCTTCAGGATCTGGCGCGGACGCAGGTCTTCCCACACCATGTCGACGATCCGGGCGCTGCTGGCGCGCACGTGATCCCACATGGCGGGCGAATTGGCCGCGACCGGCGCCGAGCCGGGCAGGCTCATGCCGAGCGCCTCGGTGACGGAATGCATCGAGTTGGCGGTTCCCATGCCCGAGCAGACGCCGGGCGAGCGGATCGCCACCTCGCTCATCTCCTTCAGGCGGTCGAAGGAGGTCGCGCCCTGCGCGTGATAGCCGGCGTGCAGGAACACTTCCTCGATATCGACATGCTCGTTGCCGATATGGCCGGACGCCTGGTAGCCGCAGATCACCATCAGCGACGGAATGTCGAGCCGGGCCGCCGCCATCATCTGGCCCGGCACGGTCTTGTCGCAGGAGGTGAGCAGGATCATGCCGTCGAGCTGCGCGCCCTCGACCTGCACCTCGATGTCGTTGGCGATCAGGTCGCGCGTCGGCAGGATGTAGGTGGCGCGCCGGCCGGCGGAGATGATGAAATCGGACGGCGCGGCGGTGCGGATCTCGAACGGCAGGCCGCCGGCCTCGCGAATGGCCTTCTTCACCTCGGCGGCAATGCCGTCGAGATGCGAGAAGCAGATGGCGATGTCCGACGACGTGTTGATGACGGCGATCTTCGGCTTCGCCATGTCCTCGTCGGTCAGGCCCAGCGCGCGCCATTGCGCGCGGCGCACCGCCCAGCGGGACGTGCCCGGCTCGAAATTCGATCGCAGTTTCGACGGATCGCGCACCATGTTCGAAAACCCCTCCCTTGGCATTCGCAGGGGCTGACGCTCGCCGATCGCGGCGCGACCGGCAAGAACCCAGTCACGCCTTCAGTTTTCGCACATCGCGAAGACTGGCGCTCGTCCTATTTCGGCGCCATGCGAATCGCGCCGTCGAGACGAACGACCTCGCCGTTGAGATAGCGGTTTTCGACCATGAAGCGCACAAGTTCGGCAAACTCGGCCGGCTTGCCGAGCCGCGACGGGAACGGGATCGACGCGCCGAGGCTGGTCTGCACCTCTTCGGGCAGCGACTGCAGCAGCGGCGTCAGGAAGATGCCCGGCGCGATCGTGTTGACGCGGATGCCGAAGCGGGCGAGTTCGCGCGCCGCCGGCAACGCCATCGAGACGATGCCGCCCTTCGACGCCGCATAGGCCGCCTGGCCGATCTGTCCGTCGAACGCGGCGACGGAGGCCGTGTTGACGATGACGCCGCGCTCGTTGTCCTCGAGCGGCTCCTGCGCCGACATGCGGGCCGCCGCGACGCGCAGCATGTTGAACGAACCGATCAGGTTGATGCGGATCACCTTCTCGAAATCGGCGAGCGGCTGCGGTCCTTCCCGGCCGACGATGCGGCCTGCCGTGCCGACGCCGGCGCAATTGACCAGGATGCGCAGGTTGCCGAAGCTCTCGATCACCTCGTCGACGGCGCGGTCGGCGTCCTCCTCGTTGGCGACATCGCCGGCGACGGCGACTCCGCCGATTTCCTGCGCGGTCTTCGCCGCCGCTTCGGCGTTGAGGTCGAAGACCACGACCTTTGCGCCCGCCCCGGCGAACAGTTCCGCCACCGCGCGTCCGAGACCGGACGCGCCGCCCGTGACGATTGCTCCCGCACCTTCGAGTTTCATACTGCCTCCCTCAATTTGCGCGCCAGAAAGACGCGCCGGTCATGATTGTTGTAAAGCGACTCGACCAGCTCGTCGCGATTGCGCAGAACCGCGCGCTGGTTGATCGAGTTCTTGTCGGTAATCTCTCCGGCGTCGAACGACAACTCTCCTTCCAGGAAGATCGCCCGCACGACGCGCGTCGCCGACCCCGTCGACGCCGCGACATGGGCGTCGAGCAGTTCCTCGATCCGGCGGCGCACGTTCTCGTGCGCCAGCACGATCGCGTCGCTCATGCTGTCGGAGCCGGGCACCAACGCCCGCAGCGCCGGCATGAACGGGATCAGGATCGCGCCCAGTTCGTCGCGGTTTTCGCCGACCAGCACCACGTCGCGCACCGGCCCGCCGAACTGGTCGACCAGCCTGGCGCGCAGCGGGCCGACGCCGACCCATGTACCCGTGCGCAGCTTGAAGTTTTCAGTGATGCGGCCGTCAAAGAAGAAGCCCTTGGACGCGTCGCCCGGAACCGCGAAGCGCAAGGCGTCGCCAAGCCGGTAGAAGCCCTCTTCGTCGAAGGCCTTCTTCGTCATCTTCTCGTTTCGCCAGTAGCCGGGCGTCACGTTCGGCCCCTTGACCCGCGCCTCCAGCCTGTCGCCATGCGGCACCAGCTTCAGCTCGACGCCGGCCGAAGGAATGCCGACATTGCCGGCAATCTCCTGCTCGTCCATGCACATCAGCGCGAAAGGCGCGGTCTCGGTTGCGCCGAGGCCGGTGCCGAGGAAGATGCGGTGGCCGGTCGTCTGCACCGCCATCTCGTTGAGCCGGTCCCAGGTGTGCTGGCCCATCGCCGCGGCCGCATACATCATCAGCTGCAGGCGGCTGAAGAAGCTCTCTCGCAGCGTGTCATCCGTCTCCATCGCATTGACGAGCATTTCGTAGCCCGCCGGCACGTTGAAATACCAGGTCGGCCCGACCTCGCGCAGGTTGCGGATCGTTTCCTTCATGCCGGCCGGCGACGGCTTGCCGTGGTCGATATAGAAAGTGCCGCCATTGTAGATGACGAGATTGAACACCTTGTTGCCGCTGGCGACATGGCTCCACGGCGCCCAGTCGACCATCACCGGCGCCGCGTCGCGCATGAAGGCATAGCAATCGGTGACCTGCTCGATGTTCGAGCACAGCATGCGATGGGTCGTGATCACCGCTTTCGGCGACCCGGTGGTTCCCGAGGTGAAGAGTAACTTCGCGACCGTATCGGGCCCGACCTTCATATGGGCCGCATCGACCTCCGGGCCAGGCGCCGTCGCCAGCACGTCCGCGAACAGGAAGCAGTCGCGGCCGTCCTCGATCGGGTCCTTGACGACGATCGCCGGGACCCCGGGACCGAAGACCATGTCGATCGCGCGCTGGTAGGACGCGCCGTCCTGCGCGAATACCATGCCCGGATTCAGCTGCTCGGCGATATCGCGCAGCTTCGCCCCGTCCTCGGAGATCAGCGAATAGGCGGTCGACACGGCGGCCGACGGAATGCCGACATGCTGCGCGCCGAGCGCCATCAGCGCATGCTCGATCGAGTTCTGCGACAGGATCAGCAGCGGACGCTCGGCCGAAAGGTTCTTGTCGAGCAGGAAGGCCGAGATCGCCCGCACCTTCTTCAAGGCCTCCGCATAGGTGACCTTCCGCCAGCCGCCCGAATCGTCGCGCTCCGCCATCCAGGGATTGTCAGGCGTCTTTTCGGCCCAATGGACCAGGCGGTCGGTGACGCGGTCGGGATAGGGACCGAGCGGGTCGGCGCGGCTGACGACCCAGGTGCCGTCCGGCCGGTGTTCGGTCTGGAGTTGCGGAGACCACTTCGCGATCTCTCTCAGCGGTGCGATTGGCATTCCTTCCTCCCGGGACAAGTCCGTCAGTTTTTGCCTCCTCGTGGAGGTTGACGCAATGATCGGCATTCGTATAATTCAAAACAGTTTCCTGGTAAACTATCTCAACGACGCTCGAAGCGCCGAAAACGAAAAATGACGGGAGGAGACATGGACATGTCGGTGAACGACAGCTTCGTCACGTATGAAGTGGACGGCGACGTCGCTCTCATCGGCTTGAACCGGCCTGACAAGCGCAACGCCATCTCGGACCGATTCGTCGAGGCCATTGCCGACGCCGTCCGGCGCGCCGAGAGCGACGCCAAGGCGGGCGTGATCTTCGGCCATGGCGATCATTTCTGCGCCGGCCTCGACCTCGCCGAACATGTCAAGAAGACGCCGTTCGAGGGCGTTCACGGATCGCGCCGCTGGCACGCCGTCTTCGCCACGATCGAGCACGGCGCCATTCCGTGGTTCGCCGCGCTGCACGGCGCCGTCGTCGGCGGCGGTCTCGAACTCGCGTCCTCCGCCCATATCCGGGTCGCCGACAGGACGGCATTCTTCGCGTTGCCCGAAGGCCAGCGCGGCATCTTCGTCGGCGGTGGCGGCTCGGTGCGCGCGGCGCGCCTGATGGGCGTCGCCCGCATGACCGACATGATGCTGACCGGCCGCGTCGCATCCGCCGAGGAAGGCGAGCGCTGGAACCTCGCCCAGTATGTCGTCGAGCCGGGCCAGGCGAAGGCCAAGGCGCTGGAACTCGCCCGCGCGGCGGCCACCAACGCCGAACTCTCCAATTACGCCGTCATCCATGCGTTGCCGCGCATCCAGGACATGGCCAAGGAAGACGGCCTGTTCGTCGAATCCCTGATGGCTTCGTTCACGGCCACGAGCCCGGAAGCCGAGGAAAGGCTGCGCGCCTTCCTCGAAAAGCGGGCCAAGCG